>JASJXV010000118.1 GCA_030123805.1 Gammaproteobacteria bacterium | reverse complement strand
CTTTTTCTGCTAATGTGTTTCCCCTTTGAGAGTAGTAAGAATGACTGAGAAAGTAAAAAGCGAAAAAGTATTACCCGGCCCACTCGAGGGCATCCGCATTGTAGAGTGTGCGATCTGGCATGCCGGCCCAGGATCAAGCGCAATTCTTGCCGATATGGGTGCGGAAGTAATAAAAGTTGAAACCCTGGCCGGAGATCCTGAAAGATCCCAAAAGAATCTGGGCGCTGTAAATTTCGAACAGCCTTCAAATCCTGATTGGAGTTTTATGTTTGAATTATCCAACCGTAATAAAAAGGGAATATGTCTGGATATTCACACTGAAGAAGGCCGGAACATATTCAATCAGCTTATTAAAAGCGCCGACGTGTTTCTGACCAATTTGCGCAAGGAAACCAAACCCAAATGGGGTATTGATTACGAGTCAATCAGGAAAATTAACCCAAAAATCGTACACGCCAATGTTTCTGGATTTGGCCCTGAGGGATCAATGAGCAATGTCGGCGCATTCGATCCCATGGGACAGGCAATATCGGGAATGGTCTTCATCACCGGTGCCAACGAGCCTGTACTGCTTCAGGCCGTCATATTGGATCAGATGACAGCTATAGCAGCAAGCCATGCCATGATAACCGCTCTGTTTGTGCGGGAACGTCACGGTTTTGGTCAGGAAGTTCACGTGTCACTGTACAGTTCTGCACTTTGGCTGATGCATTCAAATCTTCTCGCCACGGGCGTCTTCAAATCAAACCCGATTGTTGCATGGGATCGTTCCAGGAACTCGCCGCTTCGAAATTGCTTTAAATGCAAGGACGGAAAATGGATTATGGGAACCAATCACCCGGAGGTTAAGTTCTGGCCAATATTTTGTAAAGCAACGCAACAGACCCATCTGGAGGATGATCCCAGGTACAACACAACTGAATTGAGAGGCAAGAATTCGGCTGAACTGATGGCGATATTTAACCAGGTGTTCCTTGCGCGAAGCCGTGATGCGTGGATAAAGATGCTGCAACAAAAAGGCCTTATGTTCGCGCCAGTGCAAGACCTCGACGAGGTTTTAGTAGACCCGCAAGCCCTGGCAAACAACTATGTGGTAGATTTTGATCACCCTGTCCTGGGCAAAGTCAAATTACCGGGATATCCTATCCATTTTAGTGCCAACTCGGCTGGAACTCACAGTCCGGCTCCCCTGTTGGGTGAACATACAGAACCGGTGCTGGCAGATATGGGCTATTCAGAAGAGGAGATCGCCCGCCTCAAACAGGACAGCATTATTAAATAGGAGCTACTTTCCTATCTGGTATGGTGGTAACGCTGGATAGCGAAACCTATTTATTTCCTTTAGAATGGCGAATCAAAGGCTGACACTTTATAACAAAGCCCCTGGAGCACCCATGAAAAATCCGCTTATTCTGCTGGGAATCTGTATCTCGATCACGGTGGCCGGCATCCCGGTGGCCGGCATCGCTGCCGCCGGTTCATCTACCGTTCTATACCAGGACGAAGCTATATCCGTTGAAAAATCACTCGCTGATCCCAATGATCTTTGGATTCCAACATCGGATCTGACGCGTGTCAATGGTTTTGAACTTAAGCCGGAAGGGGCATGTCTGGACGATATATGTGTTCCTGTAAAGAGGAGCTCGGATAGCACTCTTCTGATAACCCGCAGTGGTAAGGACTGGTTTAACGTGACGGAGCTGGCAAGAAAGATCAAGCAGCCCTATGCTGTTGATCATGACCTGAACGTCTGGAGCTTTGGTGCAATTCCCGCAATCCGTAGCCGATTTGTGAATCAACACATTGCACCTGAGTTCACGTTACTGGATCGGCAGGGCAAACCTGTCTCCCTGTCCCAGTTTAAGGATATGAAAGTTTTGCTGCTGACCTGGGCGTCATGGTGAGGATGCCGTTTTGACTTGCCAGGTTGGCAAGACGTCTACTCAGATTTGGCTGATGAAAATTTTGTGATTATCGCCGCGGCTCAGGATACTGGTGGCGAGACAGTTGCGGGTCGCTGGTATGATGCGGCAAAGGCATCCTACGTTACATTAGTGGATGAAAATCACACCATATCATCTCTCTACAATCTGGTGAATGTACCCTCTGCTGTCTGGATTGATGAATCCGGAAAGGTTATTCGTGTTGATGAAGGGGCATATGCCACAACACATAAAATGGGAGAATTTGAATTCGGACGGGATGACTATGCACCCATGGTGAAGGACTGGGTGTTAAAGGGTAAAGACAGCGTTTATGCATCGGGTAATCAATTGCCTGATCTGAACAGGAATACTGAAAAGGCTCTTGCAGAACCCAATTTCAAACTGGGTGTGTATTTTCATCGGCAGGGCATCGAAGATAAAGCCAATCATTATTGGCAGGTTGCCCAGCATTTAAATCCCGATAGCTGGAACTACCACCGTCAGGACTGGTCATTCACTCCGGAAGAAGCAGGTGCCAACTGGACCAGGAAGTTTCAGGCCCTTGAAGGTAAGCCCTATTATCGTCCGATTAAAAGCCTGGATCCGTAACGGACTGACGCGTGTTTCTCACCGCTGTTTCAGGGAGTTGCTATTTGATCACTTTCAACACGGCATGACAATTTGGCAGATTCTTTCAAGCGGCATTGACAAGGCAGGAGGCGACTCAACTTAATTCTGTTGCACAAGGATATTCTGTGTCATTATTATTATTCACTAACTTTTCGTGAGTTCGAGAGGGATAGGGATGGCACAAGAAATCAAGGCTGAAATACTGAAATTATATGCGCCCTTTCGCGAATTCAAGGACCCTAAAATCATCCATGATGCCCTGGAAAATGGAGAATCATTGAGCATATCGGAGGGTAACATTCTCTTTAAAAGAGATACGGATGACGAATACAGCTATTGGTTGATTTCAGGTTCTCTGGATCTTCTGGATGTAAATTATGATGTAGTGATTGTCAACGCAACCGATGACAGCACCTGGCGTGCCGTCGACGATCATTCCCCCCATACAGTTACCTCCGTAAGTACAAGTGACAGCCTTATTTTCAAGCTGAAACGCTCAGATCTCGAATTGTTAAAGAAAGCATCGCTGCGGTCGGGCAATTATATGGTCTCCAGCCTTACTGAAGCGAACGAAATGGACTCAGACTGGATGTCAAGCATGTTGAGTTCGCCACTATTTGACTTTATCCCGCCTGGTAATATCCAGGAACTGTTCAATCGATTCGAAGCGGTGTCTTATCAGGAGGGCGAAGTTGTCATCCAGCAGGGCGAAGTGGGTGACTATTTTTATGTTATCCAGAAAGGCAGTACCAAAGTGGAATACCGTACGGGTGAAAAATCCATCATGCTGGCTGAACTGGAACAAGGTGCTTTTTTCGGTGAAGACGCACTGATCAGTAATGTGCCGCGGAATGCAACCATTACCATGATCACAGACGGTGTCCTCATGCGGCTCTCAGAAAACGATTTCGCGAGTCTCCTATATGCCCCTCTCATTGAAAAGGTAGATATGCCGGAGGCAGAGCAAATGATCGAGGCTGTCGATCCACCGACCTGGATTCTTGATGTCAGGACTCGCCAGGAATTCCAGGAGGTCATGATAGAAAACAGTATCAATATTCCGGTACTCTCTCTGCGACAAAACCTTGGCAAGTTGGATCGGGAAGCAATCTACGTGGTTCGTAGCGCTGGTGACAAACGCTGTGAAATTGCGGCGCACGTACTAAACGGTAAAGGATACACCGCGTATGTGCTTAATGAGAGCACCGATTAATGCGTGACCAGGGAAGCGGAAATATAATCAATATCTCATCGGTGAGTGGCTGCAAGGTGCAGGTTCCCACATCCCAATGCCTAACTCCCTCTCAACTTATAAATCGCCCGAAGCTTTGAAGTCATGGCCGCTCTTCCTGTATCCCGAAAATAAACATCTACAACCACATCAACAAACTGATGTTGCTTCTTTTCAAACAGGTCTGTTATAGCACATTCACAAATCAATTCACTGCCATTGGGAACAGCAGTGAAGTTCTGTGATTCCGTCTGCAAATGTATCCAGGGATTCATGTAGGCATTACCCGCAAGGACCCAGTTTGTGAGCCCCAGCATATAGGAAGTGTTAGCGTAAGCACCACCGCTGAAACTCAGGAGTTCCGGCATCCTCTGACTATCTCTCAGGTAATGCGTCATATTGTTTTTGTCATCCCACCTGGCGACTAGTCCGAACATACCCTTGTCTCTCAACTTTTGCATCTCTTCCAGAGTAGCCTGTGGAATATCCTGCCCTTTTTTAAGCAGGGGGTCACCACGCATGCTGGGAGGTTCAGGTAATTCGGTCGGAGTATCGACAAATGCATCGGCGCAATGGGTACCTTCCTGGTCGGTCAGTATGGCACGGTAGGAGTTGTTGGTGGCATCGGAAAGATCAACCGTGAAGTTGTAGGTGTCGTAGAGAGGCTTGCGGACGACCACACGGACCCTACCGCGATTTAACCAGTCCATACCCCAGGCTTCCACCGCCGGGTGCGTGAGGTAGGATGACACGGTGACACCGGGAACCAGTCCGCCCTTGAACCCGAATTCCTTTGCCACCTCGTCGGAGTGGATTCGATTGGATGAATCCGGGCTTTGATTGAAAGCTTCCCCCTGCCAGCTTTGTGCATGTGCCGTGCTCATTAACCTCTCCTTATGACTTTCGAATTCTAAATCACAACCTCGATTAATCCTGGCCCCTTATGCTGCATTGCCACCTCAATCTGCTGATTGAATTCCTCTGCCGTAGTGGCTCGAGTTGCTGCCACGCCCATACCTTCTGACATTTTTACAAAGTCCAGTTCAGGATTCGTCAGGTCCATCATATCCAGGGTTTTCTTATTCATGGTTTGGGCGCCCACTCTGGCGAGTTCAATCTGCAGGATCATGTACTTTCGGTTGCTGAAAATAATCGACAGCACATCCACATTTTCTCTCGCCATAGTCCACAGAGCCTGAATAGTATACATGGCGCCACCATCACCGTGCAGACAGATTACTTTTCGATCCGGACAAGCAACGGCTGCACCGAGGGCATTCGGCAGGCCAAAACCGATAGAACCACCGGTCAGGAATATCCAGTCATTACCCGGCGCGTTATCGGCCAGCGTATAGGTGCCGAATCCGGAGGTAGCACTCTCGTCAACGATGATGGCATTGTCCGGCATAAATTTAACCACCCCGCAACCGACAACATCGGACGTGAGAGCACCGGTCATCAACTCCGGTCGTTGTAGAGTCTGGCGTCGGGGTGTAAAACGATTGGCATCCAGTTCATCCACCAATGCCTGCAATGCGCCAACAATATCGTGTCCTGGTTCAACCAGGGTGGTGACATTGCAACCTTCCGGGGTAAATTCACTGGATTTGCCGGGGTAGGCAAAGAAAGCCACCGGTGCTTTGGTACCGACGACCACCATCTCTTCCATTCCAGCCAGTTGTTGTTCGGCCTGTTCGGCAAAATAGCCCAATCTATCTACTTTTACGCTACCCTCTCCGCGGCGAATTCGCGAGGCAAATGTAGAACTGATTAGGTGAGCACCGGTTTTCTGGGCGATTTTATCCGCCAGCTCCAGACCTTCCAGGCTAAGTGCATTGCCAGACATCATCAATAGACTCTGTTTGCCTCTGGACAGTCTCTTTGCTGCTGTGACTATATCTTCTTTGACAAAGGCAGGGGGTACCGGTTTTTCAGCGCCAGGCAGCGGTTCAACCGATTCATCCCAGGCACAATTAGCCGGTACCACTAGTGTCGCGGTCTGTCCCGAGTTCATCAGGGATGCAGTAATAGCCTCGACGCCATCGGCAGGGAGCGATTTTGCGTCTTTGCTGGATTTCACCCAGCTTGATACGGGATTGGCCAGGGAATGGATATCCGATGTTAAGGGCGCATCGAAACGATGATGATAGGTGGCATGGTCACCGATAAAATTAACGATCGGTGATCCAGCCCTTCTTGCATTGTGTAAATTAGCCAGGCCGTTGGAGAGACCGGGCCCCAGATGTAGCAGAGTACATGCAGGTTTTCCCAGCATTCGACCGTAGCCATCAGCCGCACCGGTGGCGACCCCTTCAAACAGGGTCAATATGGATCGCATCTTGTCATTAGTGCCGATGGATGCCACAAAATGCATCTCCGAGGTACCGGGATTGGTGAAACATACATCCAGATCATTGTTCACCAGGGTCTGGACCAGGCTTTCTGCACCATTCATTACAGCTACTCCTCACTAAAAGTATTTATTATTGGGCAATACAGAAGTATCGTTTAACCAGACGCTTCTGGCAAATCCGGGTATTATCCATATACTGAGCCCGCATATTTCACGAAGGCAGTCCAAAATGATTCCATATCCTGGTTATTTGAACACGTCAGTCAATATTTCATGGTGTTTTGACAGATGCATTTTGTACCTGAATGGTTTTCTGACGGTCCGGCGTCCCGGAATTCTGGCTTCGAATCTTGAACAAAATTGCTCAAGCCATAACGACGCATATGCCATTCACACTGTTTGTACAACCTTCATTGCCACAATTTCCGGGACGCCGGACCGTCAGAAAACCATTCCCTTCATGAAATGTGCGGGTTAACGTCCCTGATAACCGGTTGGATCCAAACAGGAAATTAATAGGTGGGTTACCTGATTTTCGCGCGAATTAGTGAGTATTACGTGTTACTGGATGATGCCATGCCGGTACTGCAGGTCTCGCCCGGCAATAGCCAGTTCTTCTCGGGGGAATTGATAAATTCACTGGTCTCGGCGGACAAGAGTATTTTTTCAGTGGCTGAGCTGACCGAGATATTCGGCAACACCCTGGCTCTGGATGGCACCCACTACGTGTTCAAACACTTTCCCAAATTCTGCCTGCTGATTTCCGTGACATCTGTGAACCGATTGTTGCCTGTTATCAAGGGAAAAAAGATCGAAGGCATATCCGCAGAGGCAGAACGACGCGCAGCCATGTTTCGACTGCAAACCAAAACCAGGCTGATCGATGCTCTTTTCTCATCCAATACCAGTCTGGGCGACTATGTGCATGCATGGGCGGAATATCTATTCTGCGATCACTATTCACTGTGGATCTATAACAAATACACGGAGGTATTTACCTGTTCAACGGCCTCTTTCGAGTACGGCAAGAATTATATATACAGAAGCGAGAACAGCTCTCTGAATAGCGTGTTGGATGAAGAGTATCAGCCGGAGTGCCGCCCGCCCAACCGGGACCGGGCCAACTACGAACAGACAAGAGATATGAAAACCCTGAACCGGATCAAACTGAATCTGGGCTTCGATGGCACCATCGGTGTTTTAACCTTGTATTCCAGGCATGAGAACTTTGCCCTTAATGCCGGTAATCACGAAGAGATCAGCAACTCTCTGGAAACCAAGTATCTGCAGGTGCGCCAGCTGGCACGGCACACCATGAACGAGATCAACCAGCATTTCATTGAGTCCTATGAAACCGGCAATCTGGATCAGTTTCTATATGAGCTTGCAGATCAAGTATGTGACAAGTATCACTGTGAGGCCTGTTCGATATTTCTGCATGAACCCGCCAGCCGCAGTTTGAGGTTGGCAGCCACCCGGGATCGGGAACAGTCTGGCAAACCCGGTGAAGAGATCATCTACAGTCTGGGGCAGGATTCTCCCACCGTTAAGGCGTTCAAGACACGCAAGATTCAATTTTGTTATGACGTGAGTGGTGAAGATGAAAACGCCAAAAGCTATACCGAGACTACCCTGAACAAGCCGCGTAACTGGCTGGCATTACCACTCTACAACGGCAACACCAGTCTTGGCGTGTTGCGGGTGATGAACAAGTACGAAGTGGAAAATGATGCTACCCGGATTCCTCAGAACTTTCGCACCAGCGATATCGTTAATCTGACTTCGCTCTGTGCAAACTTGTCGGATCTGATCCGCATAGAGAATCTGTTTGATGAAACCCAGCGCAAACTGGATGAAACCAGTGCCAGTATGAGCGAGATGCAGGACTTTAACAAAGTGTTTCTGCATGAGATTCGAACCCCCATCTCGAAGTTCACCCTGGCGCCCGAGATTATTAAACGCACCCTGCAGAAAAAAGAACTGACTGAAGAAGCCATGGAAAAGGTCATGAAGCAGCTGGACGACATTCAAGTCATGGGCGATCGCCTGGAATTCGTGGCCAAGACATTTAACTTCAATCAGATAGTTACGCGCAGACATTTTGAGACGCTATCCGTTCTCGGGGATATTGTGTTCCCGGTGATCAATATCACCCGGGGTTATCTACGTAAGCAATATGACAAGGACATTCAACTGGATGCAAGTCCATTGCACTCCTGCCGGGTCTATGGCGATAAAACCCTGCTGAATATTGTGTTTAATACACTGATCGATAATGCCGGTAAGTACTCTCTAGGGACTCGCAAGCCCATCACCGTATCTGGCGGTTACGAGGTTGACCGCGATTACTTCCGGTTAGAGGTGAGCAACTATGGTCTGCCCATTCACCTGGATGAAAGGGAGCTGCTATTCGATAAGGGGTTTCGGGGTGGAGAAGCAATCCGGCAGGGAATTGGTGGCACGGGTATTGGCCTGCATCTGGCAAGCCGTATAATGCACGAAGGAAATGGAGAATTGCTGTTGACTTCACTAGCAGATCCCGTCACGTTTGTCATTCGCATTCCTGCCAAACCAAAAGGAAGCAAGAGATGAGTACCGTATTGTTAATCGAGGACGATCGATTTCTCATCGAAGACCTGAAGACCTTTATCGAATTTGAGGGGCATACCTGTCATACCTTTTTTGGGCCGGATGAAGTGATCGAGAATCTGGAGCATCTGTCTAAATACGATGTCATCGTACTGGACATCATGATGGCACGGGGTAAGTACCTGCAGGATGAAGAATCGAACCTGGAAACGGGTGAACTCCTGTATCAACGTATCCGGGCAAAATACCCCGATATGCGCGTACTGATTATCTCTGCCAAGAATTTCGATGAGATGCATATCGATTTTACCAAAGAGAAAAACGTTGCCACTATCGCAAAACCTTTCAGCAGTACCGCCAGTGAACTTATCAGCAAGCTATAACCCCGCTACCCATTGATTCGACAAGGAAACACATGAATAAACAGATCCAAACTATGATCTTCCTAATCCTGTTGGCTATGGCTCAACCAATGCTAGCTGCCGAATCGCAGTCAAACACACATATGAGTGACCTGTTGAGACAGCTTGAATCGTTGAACTCGATGACACGGATGCAGTTGCAACTGGAACAGAACAAGATGCATAGTCAGCTGATGCGGGAATTGGCGCAGATCAAGGCTGATAACGCGACTATCACTGCCAGGTTGAATCAACGTGACGGTGACATGAGCAACTACATCGATGCAATCTCCTGGGTGAGTGGTATTGTCATAGGATTTGTCGGGATTCTGTTCGGGATCGGCGCTTTCATCCTGTATCGAGAGAACCAGGACGTAACAAGAAAGGCTCACCAGCAGCTGGATCTATTCAATGAACGAGCAGAAGATCAGCAGCGCACCTTTGATTCCTGGTTTCAGTCGGCCAAGAAGGAATACTCCCTCGAACTGGAGCAGATGAGCCGCATTATGCGACTGCGTGCATTGTTGGACCAGGAACGTCCCAGGGCGGAGGACATCTATCCAGATTTATCACCCCTGTATGCCAAACCCAAACTGGAGTATTTGCCTATCTTCAGAAAAATCATGTCTCTGGGACTGGGCGCTGACATTTCGCGGAATACCCAGGCAGCGATTGATCATTTGGCGGAGAGGTATAAAGAGGCGTAGGGAGATGTTAACGAGCTAGTTCGGTTAAAGTAATCAAGGAGTCGGTGTTTCTGGTACTTCAACAACCACCGGCCCCTTGATTAGGCCACAAGCTTTGACGTCATAACCTGAGTTTTACATATTGGCTGGCAATTTTCAAGACCTGACCCCGTACACAAACTGTTTATGACTGCGACAATTTATTTATACTGGCTCAGAGCAGGCCAGAAATCTGGAATTTGACTACTCCAGCATCCATATTATTGAATTCCTGGTGCATAGAACATTCATCGGCAATGATGTTATATTCGATTATCAAATTTCTAATTGAATTCATATTATTGCAACTGGTTAAAAAATAATCCCTCCGTCCCCTTTAATGCGCGTCCCCTTTAATGCGTCTCCTTTAATGGTCCCCCATTAATGAAGATACCAGTCTC
>JASJXV010000117.1 GCA_030123805.1 Gammaproteobacteria bacterium | reverse complement strand
GTTTCCAGCCATTGCCGTGTCAGTATGTAGCCGTATGTATCCACAATTAGGGGTCAAATCTATTGATAATGTCATTTACCGATCTGCTAATTTTAACATCCGCTTCCATCTCCTGCTTTATCATATGGATCGCATTCGATACTCCACCATAGTGTTTTAACCCAAATGCTTCTGCGATTTCAGTTAGCCGATATCCGCCGATGTGTTGAGCCAGATACATGGCAATTTTTCTCGGCTGGTTTTTTACGCCTCTGCCTTTTTTAGGCCGGTAAATTTCCGAATGGGATAGACCGCAATAATCGCTGACGGTTCCAACAATCATAGAGATACTCGGTCTGAATTGTTGTTTTTCTGTATGGGATGCTTCTTCGTAAACTTCATCCAGCTTATCTCTGATATCATCGATAAAGTCTGCATCTCCCAGAATGGGTCCCAATCGTTCATGGCTATAAAAATCTTCTAACATTTTCGGCATGCCATCTTCATTAACATAGGCTTGGTACTTCTTCGCCAACTGCCTTTTCGTTTGCAATTGAGCATACACCTCATGCCGATACAACCATGATGCAGATTTATGAAGGCCAATATAGCTGGGGTAACTCGACCAGGAATGGTCTTCCAAACGACTTACCATATGTGCTTCAAGGGGATTTTTATGAATATATTTACTGAGATGTAACAGGTATTCATCGTGATTAACCAGTATCGCTTTATAGCGGCCTCGAAATAATGAACCATCCGTTTTCTTTAAGCGATTGTAGCGTTGAGTATAAACACTTCCCACATGTCGCATAGCTCTTTGGAGGTTCCCTTCTGGCGTTTTTACTAATAAATGGTAATGGTTCCTCATCAAACAATAGGCGTGGATTTGCAAACCAAATCTCGTGTGAGCCTCATCTAATGTACTTAGGAATGCTCTGTAGTATTCTTCACCGTGAAAGATTGCTTGCCGACCTCGCCCTCGATTCATTACGTGGTAGTAAGCGTTTTCAAATTCAATTCGAATTGGTCGGCTCATTTGGGAAGATTAGCCGGATTAAAAGACATTATCAATAGATTTGACCCCTACCTCCTACCGGCTACCGGTCTACCGCGTTACCAACTGATAACCAAAGGATGATCCCCCTCGGGATGCGTCAGCACCCTGATGTTAACACCGAACACCTCTTGCAAATTCTGTTCGGTCAGAACTTCTTCGGCTGATCCCTGTTGCACAATCCGACCCGCATGCATCAGCACAATTCGATCAGCGTAGCGTGCTGCAAGATTCATATCATGCAACACGACAAATACGCCTATCCCCTTTCTGGACATGTCTTTGGCCACCCTTAGCACGGCATGCTGATGTGACAGGTCCAGTGATGACGTTGGTTCATCCAGGAGTAAAAATCCTGGTCCGGAAATATCCCATATCTGACTTAAAGCGCGTGCAAACTGAACACGTTGCATCTCACCACCAGACAAGGTGGTATAGTCGCGGCGCGCCAGGTGCAGGATTTCAAGCAGTTTCATTATCTCGTTTACGATCTCAGCGTTTCTCCTGTTGCCGCTAGCGTGTGGAATCCTGCCTAACGCAATTACCTGCTGTACTTCAAAAGAAAAGTGCAATTCAGTATGTTGAGGTAAGACTGCCAGCATCACTGACAGATCCTTAAGCGAATAACTCGAGATCGGTGTTTCGTCCAATCGAGCCCAGCCTTTGTCTACTTCAACTTCACCGGAAATTACTTTGAGAAGGGTCGATTTACCTGCACCATTTGGACCAATCGCAACCAGCAATTCGCCAGATACAACTTCAAGGTTAATGCCATCTAGCAAGGGCTTGTTTCTAATATGAACACTGGCGTCACATACACGTATCTGCATCAGTCCAATTCAGTTCTTTGTTTCTGTCTGATTATCAAGTAGATGAAAAAGGGACCCCCTATCAGGGAAGTGACAATCCCAACGGGCAATTCCGCTGGTGCAACAACTACTCTGGACACAGTATCGGCACAGATCACCAGAATTGCCCCCAGGAGTGCTGAAGCTGGTAACAAGACACGATGATCGGCACTCATGGATAATCGAATCAGATGAGGTACCACAAGACCAATGAAAGCAATGATACCAGCGAGAGATACTGCCACACCGGTACCGAGAGCGGTTAAAACAACAATCTTTTTCTTCAGATATTCTACCTCAACTCCCAGGTGCCGCGCTTCAGATTCACCCAGAATAATCGCATTCAAATTGTGCGTTTCCCGACACAATAATAACACCACTCCCAATATCGCAGAGGACAGACCGACAGCACGCCAGTCAGCATCGCTGAAACTGCCCAGCGCCCAGAATGTGACGGATCTCAATTGAGCTTCATTCGACAGATAAGAGATGGTGCCCACACCAGCAATAGCAACAGCATTGATTGCTATCCCAGCCAGAAGCATCAGGGATACGGACGTACCGTTAACCGACGAACCAAGCCACATAACTAACCAGGTAGCAACCAACCCGCCAAGAAAGGCAACAAACGGTATGAATAACCAGTAACCCGTCACTGCTCCGAACATACTGCCAAACACGATGCTGAATGCAGCTACTAAAGCAGCACCACTGGATACTCCAATCAGTGCGGGATCTGCCAGGGGATTTCTGAATAAACCCTGGATTGCCGCGCCGGTAATCGCAAGACACGCGCCGGTTAATCCACCAAGTAATATACGCGGTAGCCGAACATCCCAAATGATAATCGTCTTCACATGGCCGGACTCTGCCAGTTCACCAAACAGCTCGGATAGAGCTGTCAGTATATCAGCCGCGGATATGTGTGCGACGCCTGAGATCATAGCCAAACTGACGGCGCCAATCAGACACAGCACGAGTATTGTAAATTTAATGCTTAACCACATTGTTCTTTTATCCGATGCTACTTCTATATCGGGAAAACAAACTCACTGGCCGACAACCAGTTCACGCTTGTTCTAAATACACCAACCACGGATTCTCAGGGACCAGCAACTGGCCAGTTGATCCTGAAGCACGATCGTCTGAGCCGTAATATCTGCACGATAAGCGAGAACTTCCGCTTGTATGCTGGAATACCCTGTCAGTTCCTCCACCAAGTCGGATTCGATGGCTTCTGTTACCAGTCTATTCGCTTTACGGGTATTAACGCCAACAAGAGGGTTCTCAGGCGTCTGAATCAGCTCCCGTGTGTGCGGGTACTTTCTATTTTTGTCGTTGGAGGTTGAATACCAGATTCGGCTCCCAGGTAGAGCACAATTTTTCATTGCGCCTGTATTTGGACAATGAATGGTCAAAACCTCACCGTCATCCACCTGAATATCCACCAAGAATCGCTTATAGCGTCGCATAAGTACTGCAGTCTTTAGCATCCGAGTCTCTTACACAAAGATTACGGCTATGCATACGCGGCTTGTTCATGCTTGCCTTGAACCAGGCCGCATATTTCACAAAGGCGGTCCAAGATGGTAGCAAATCTTAGCTATTTGAACAGGTTAGTCCATAATTCGTGCTGTTTTGAAAAATGCATTTTGTACCTGAATGGTTTTCTGACGGTCCGGCGTCCCGGAATGATGGCTGCGCAGCTTGAACAAAATTGCGCAAGCCATAGCGACGGCTATGCCATTCACAATGTTTGTACAACCTTCATCGCCACAATGTCCAGAAATTCCATTCCCTTCATGAAATATGCGGGCCAGGATGTTCATCTTATGCAAGGAATTCAATTGATGTGCCCAAAAATGATGAAAAATCCAAATTTGTACGTTCTTAATAGTAAAAAATATTGGCACCGGAGCAATGATCTGGTAAGGTCCGCTGCTCGATAAAAACACTCAGTCCAGCTATGTTTTAAATGGTAATATTCATGGCAACTACTAAGACTACGCAGAAAGAAAAAACCAGAGGCTTATTGCAGAGTTTTCATCCCTACAAAGCCAGGAAGGGAGAAGAGTACATGAATGAGAATCAAAAATCTCATTTCATAGCTATTCTCACTGAATGGAAATCGAAGCTGATGAAAGAGGTTGACCGTACCGTAACCCACATGCAGGACGAGGCAGCCAATTTTCCGGATCCGGCAGACCGTGCCAGCCAGGAAGAGGAATTTAGCCTGGAGCTGAGAACACGTGACAGAGAACGCCGATTGATCAAGAAGATTGACAGTACGCTCGAACTGATCAGTAAAGCTGATTATGGTTATTGCGATTCATGTGGTGTTGAAATTGGTATCAAACGCCTGGAAGCAAGACCAACCGCAACACAATGTGTAGACTGCAAGAGCCTGGACGAAATCAAAGAAAAACAAATTCTGGGATAAACAATCCAGGGGAAGCTCATAGAGTCCAATGATCAGTCAACCTGCTTACATTGGCCGTTTCGCCCCGTCACCCACCGGACCACTTCACTTTGGCTCACTGGTAGCTGCTCTGGCTAGTTATCTTGATGCTCGTTACCACAAGGGCAAGTGGCTCGTTAGAATTGAAGATATTGATCCACCCAGAGAACAGCCCGGTGCTGATCAACTAATAATCCAGTCGCTGGAACGACTCGGCCTCTATTGGGACGAGTCCATCCTGTATCAGAGCAGTCGGCTTGAGGCATATCGGGCACTGCTATCAGAATTACGGCAAATGGACTTGTTATTCCCCTGCACCTGCTCCAGAAAAGAGGTTGGTGTTGTCTATAGGGGGAAATGCCGGCAGAAACATTTCCGCTCTCTTGATATGCCCTACTCCATAAGATTGAAGCTTAACAACCCCTCAAGCATTGAATTCCACGACAGGTTTCAGGGAAAGGTGCGTCAAAACCTGAAGGATGCGGTTGGCGATTTCGTTATCAGGCGTAAAGATGGACTGTTCGCATATCAGCTAGCCGTGGTTGCGGACGATGAGTACCAGGGAATCACACATATCGTTCGAGGTGCTGACTTAATCGATTCGACCTTTCGTCAGATCTACTTGCAACAGATCGTGAGGTATCGAACACCGGGTTACGGACACATTCCAATTATTACCGATCTTTCCGGGAATAAACTCAGCAAACAGTCTTATGCTCCTGAATTGGATCTAAGTTCACCACAGTCCTGCTTGATCTCCGCAATGCGAGCATTGGGGCAAAATCCACCAAACGACCTTATACACCTTGCAGTCAGTGACTTATTGTCATGGGGAGTGGAATTCTGGAAACCTCAACAAATAGGCCAGACATCCATACCGGCAAATTCCATGATGGACTAGAGAGCCGCAGCATTTTAAATCAGCAGTTCCGGGAGGTCGGACTGCCGCCACAATTCCTATTCCTTTGCATAAAGTGTTTCCTTAGGTAACATGCGTCTATATATTTTCTAAAAAAGTGCTTCACATGATGCTAAGTTCGGAAAGATTGATCTCATTCATTATCTTTGGGTTATTCGTGTTCACCCCCGCGATCAACAGCTGGCAGTCCATGAACCTGGCAAATTGGTACGCATATTACGCAATCTGGATAGCCCTTATTATGGTATGTGCATGGTTTCAGTGGATGCTAAAAGACAACGAGAGCCAGGATTAAAGGCATGAACTTCAGCCTCGGTCAAATATTCTTGGTAAGTCTTGCTTATTTGTCGATACTTTTCGGCTCTGCATATGCTGCACAAAGAGGTTGGATTCCAAAAAAACTGGTCAGGCATCCGGTTACATATGTTCTGTCTCTGGGTGTATTAACCGGCTCAATTGCATTCTATGGTTCCATCGATCTTGCGTACCACTATGGCAGCAATTACCTTCTCTATTTCGTCGGTGCCAGTGCCGCCTTCCTGCTGGCTCCGCTGCTCCTCTCTCCACTACAACGGATTGCCGGGGCACATAATCTGGGATCAATCGCAGATATATTTGCCTTTAGATATCCCGGCAGGTGGGTGGGTGGGACTGTAACATTACTGATGCTAATCGGAGTGTTACCATTGATAGCGTTGCAGATACAAGCAGTCGCGGTGACTTTGACCTTGCTCAACCAGGAACTCAGCCGGGACATTCTGGCGTTGGGTTTTTGCATAATGATGATGTTATTTGCCATGCTCTTCGGTGCACGCCATCTATCCACCAAAGACAAACATGAAGGATTGGTGGTCGCAATCGCGCTGGAATCTTTAGTGAAGCTGCTCTCAATGATCATCATCGCAGTGTTCGCTGTGTACACCGTTTTCGATGGTCCGGTTCATTTACAACAGTGGGTGGCGGAGAACAGTAGTCGACTCACAGAAATTCAAAGCACCCTCGGTAGCGGTCCTGCCCGTTCACTACTGTTAATATTTTTTGCGGGAGCTGTTGCATTACCCCATATTCATCATATGGGTGTAACCGAGAACAGTGAACCAAGAGCCCTGGCAAGTGCGAGGTGGGGATTTCCGTTATTCCTGCTACTGATGAGCCTTACCATACCGCCCGTTCTCTGGGCAGGTCTCAAGTTGGATCTTCCAGCCAACCCGGAATACTACATGGTTGCCCTGGGGCTACATGATAACAACCCGACCATGGTGACAATAGCTTTTGTAGGCGGCTTATCAGCCGCCAGCGGTGTGCTCATTGTAATTACCCTGGCGCTTTCGTCGATGACACTTCATCACATCGTTCTGCCACTCTATAGACCAACACAACCTGAAAAATTTTTCACCTGGCTACTTTATTCCAGACGATTGTTGATTGCAGCCATAATACTACTGGCATATGGTCTTTTTGTGTTGATGGATGGCGAACAAAACCTTGCGAGCCTTGGTATCGTAACCTTTGTTGCAGCTCTTCAATTTTTACCGGGTCTATTTGGCGCATTCTTCTGGCGAGGGGCCAGCAAGATCGGTTTTCTGTGCGGCCTGGTTGCTGGCTTCACCGTATGGTTCGCAATGTTAATGTTACCTCTGACGATTGATATCTACTCGAGTCTGCAATTATCAGATATTCCATTTTACACTGATCTACCGAGTATAAACTGGCATATGACTGTGGTTCTGTCGTTAACTGTAAATTTGTGTTTCTTTATTTGCGTTTCCTATTTCTCAAAAAAGACGGTTGAAGATTACCGTGCCGCTGAAATCTGCCTGTCAGACTCAATCATTCACCCCCACAGAACCGCATTACAGGCTTCATCCATCACTGAGGTCAAGCAAAGCCTGGCCTTGATTTTTGGTAGATCGGTATCGAATGCGGGAGTAGATCAAGCCCTGTCTGATCTGGAACTTGGACCCGATGAACAGAGACCGGGCGCCCTGCACAGGCTGAGAGATCACATGGAAGCAAATCTTTCCAGTTTGCTCGGACAGACAATTGCAGGACGCATTGTTGATGAGTACCTTCCATACAAATCAGATGCATCAGCTCCAGTCATAGAAAATATGCATACCATTGAGTCACGTATTGAAACTAGCCGGACCCCATTGACCGGTTTGGCGGCTGAACTGGACAATTTGAGAAGGTATCATCGTCAAACACTGCGTGACCTCCCGGTGGCTGTGTGTTCTATTGACAGCCATCAGAATATTCTGAGTTGGAATATTGCCATGGAGGAGTTGACAGCAATTGATAGTGAACAGGTCATCGGACACAAACTCGACACCATTCCTGAACCATGGCTCACTGTTCTTGATGAATTCTCGCGTGGCAACAAAACCCGTCTACTCAAACAGCAACTTCGTTCCGGTGCAACTACGCACATTTTGAATCTGCATAAAGTAGCAATTGAGGAAAGGGATTCACGAGACCAGAATCTCGTAATAGTCATTGAAGATATCACAGACATCCAAATCCTGCAGGACAAATTAGTACACAATGAACGACTGGCTTCCATTGGCCAACTGGCAGCCGGTGTAGCGCATGAGATTGGCAATCCAGTGACCGGGATAGCCTGTCTGGCACAAAACCTGATAATGGAAACTCCCAACCCGGATGTACAGGAGATGTCCAGCCAGATACTTGACCAGACGGAACGCATCTCCACCATTCTCGAATCGTTAGCCAACTTCGCTCACACAGGCAGAAGAATGACCAATTTTGATGAGGAACCTGTCGATATAGGTCGATGCATCAACCAGGCAATCCATCTACTTTCATTGAACCAGGAAAACAGGAACATCAACTTTACTAACAACTGTCAAGAAGATTTAAGGGTGGTCGGTGATGAGCAACGCCTTGCACAGGTATTTGTTAATCTCCTCACCAACGCAAGCGATGCCTCGCAAAGGGATGGCAAGATTACAATTGACTCCAGAAGTACTGATGATGCCATTTTTGTTGATATCAAGGACGAAGGCCATGGTATTTCAGACGCACACCTGAAACAGGTTCTTGAACCATTCTTTACTACCAAGGATCCAGGCAAAGGGACAGGTCTTGGACTTGCCATTGCATATACAATTATCCAGGAGCACAAAGGCGACATTCATATCCACAGCCCAATCAAACCGGACTCACGGGGTACCTGTGTGACAGTGCAACTGCCACGATTCATCGCCACCGATTTCCATCCTGGTTCCAAGCCTGATCTCAACTCACATGCAGCCGACGGGACCTGATATGTGACCAATATTTGTGAGGACATCCATTTGAGTAGCATATTGATAGTTGAAGATGAGGTAATCATTCGCTCCGCTCTGCGACGATTTCTTGAGAAACAGGATTTCGAAATTAGTGAGGCATCGTCTGTGAACGAGGCAAACGCCGCATTTCAATTACGCAATTTTTCGCTGATCATTACCGATCTTCGATTACCCGGATCTCCCGGCACAGACATTATTGCACTCGCTCGCGGCGTGCCTGTCCTGATTATGACCAGCTATGCAAGTCTCAGATCAGCTGTTGACGCCATGAAGATGGGTGCTGCGGATTACATCGCCAAACCATTTGACTACCAGGAGTTATTGGAGACCATCAACAATGCTATCGGTGATGACAAGCGATTCCCACCCGGTTCGAGTCCGATCAGCGGAATGCTGGGAAAATGTCCGGCCATGCTCGATTTGATGGTAAGAATACGGAAAGTTGCGCCAACAAAAACCAATGTATTGATCGAAGGTGAGTCAGGAACCGGTAAAGAGCTGGTTGCCAAGGCACTGCACCATGGCAGCGACCGTCATGACAAGGAAATGATCTCGTTAAACTGTGCAGCTATCCCCGACTCACTGATTGAATCAGAACTGTTCGGTCATGAAAAAGGCGCTTTTACAGGAGCGATCGCCACCAGAAAGGGTATGGTGGAAGCTGCTGATAACAGCACCCTGTTTCTGGACGAAATCGGCGAACTGCCGCTGGACGCACAGGCTCGACTACTTAGAGTGCTGCAGGAAGGTGAGATACGCAGAGTAGGTTCAACGGAAACACGAAAGATTAATGTCCGACTCATTGCCGCCACGCACCGAAATTTGAAAGAACTTACTGGCAAGGGGCAATTTCGTGAAGACCTTTACTATCGCCTGAATGTACTCACGCTTTCCATCCCACCCCTCCGCGACAGGGGAGCTGACCTGGAATTACTCGCCCATTCTATTCTCAGCCGCACATGTGATCACATGCGCAAGGAAAGATTATCTTTCTCGCCCGCAGCCCTTGAGGCCATACTCAAATATCGTTGGCCAGGTAACGTGCGAGAACTTGAGAATGCAATTGAGCGAGCAGTTATTCTTTGCGAGGAAGATATCATTGATCCTGATCTACTTGCTATAGATCTTGACACACCGAATGAACCTGACCCAAAGCAAGAGATGATTAACAAACATCAAGAAAATGTATCTCTCGAGGACTACTTCCAGCAATATGTCCTTGAGAATCAGGACAGCATGACAGAAACCGAGCTGGCATCAAGATTGGGCATTAGTCGTAAGAATCTCTGGGAACGCCGACAGCGACTCAATATTCCTCGTGAAAGGTCACGAAAGTAGTAAAGCTTATCCACGGTACCATAATTAGTCAGATGTTCCCAGGGGGCTGACCGAGATGTCGGACCACGAGAACTGTGATCGTAGCGAGGACGGTGCGATCCGCCGAAGTGGGAAATTGAGTGATACGGCATCCCGGCTAGTTTTCTGGTTATTTGAGCGGTCCGACGTTGCGGAGAATAGTGGTGACTCTTTAACGAAAATAAGCGGGCAAATACCGGGATGCTGGAGCATCCGATTTGCCGCCGCCGTAGGTCAATCTGTTCACGTGGTCCGACATCCCGGTCAACCTCCTAGTGTTACCAAATCTCCCACCTACAGTAACAAATCGTAACAGGTAACATAAACCC
>JASJXV010000223.1 GCA_030123805.1 Gammaproteobacteria bacterium | reverse complement strand
GAGTTCCTGCCGGGCTGCAGTAATCACATCCGGATTCAGGAACAGATCAACGCCTGTTAGTGCCAGGGTTTTAGCCGCTACCAGCATGCCTTTGGAGCCAATGCTCGTACCCCCGGCAGCAATGGCTTGCCAACTGTGTGCAGATGTACCTGGAACCCACGTCGCCGTCCTCAGACCTGTTGTCGGCACTAACCAACTGACGTCGCCCACATCCGTGGAGCCCTTGCCATACTGCATTTTGAATTCTTTTATTCCTTCCTGAGCATCCAATTCGCGTTTTGCATCGCCAAGTGATGCAGAGAGTTTCTCTGCAAACCTGCTTTCTGCTGCACTATAGCTAACACCTCCAACATGGCGCAAATTGCGGTCCATTAGCTTTGCCAGGGTCAGGTTGGGTAACAAACTATGATTGCCATGAATTACTTCCATGCTAACCTCGGTACCGGTACCCATCGCAGCCCCTCTGGAAATATCCACCAATCGATCCCAGATTTTCAGCAATTCCTCTGCTTCCGGGTGCCGCACGTAATAATAAACTTCAGCAAAATCCGGTACCACATTGGGCGCAGATCCCCCCTTTGTAATTACATAATGCAAGCGTGATACTGAAGGGATATGCTCGCGCATCATATTTGCCATGTAGTTCATGGCTTCTACGCCGTCCAGTGCGGACCGGCCACGTTCGGGGGCCGCGGATGCGTGACTCGAAACACCTGTGAAGCGGAACTTGGCAGATTTGTTGGCAAGACTGGTAGCCGGACTGGCATTATTCGAGTCCGCCGGATGCCAGTGCAGGACAACATCCACAGCCTCAAATAAACCCGCCCGGACCAGGTATACCTTCCCGGAACCGCCCTCCTCCGCCGGTGTACCAAAGAGTTTTATGGTGCCTGATCTACCGGTTGTGGCCAGCCAGTTCTGCAGCGCCAGCGCAGCAGCAGTGGAGCCGGTGCCGAACAGATGATGTCCACAGGCATGACCATCCGGCTTGTCATCCAGAATTTTCCTGACCGGCGCGATAGCTTGTGAGATACCTGGCAAGGCATCAAACTCGGCGAGAATTCCAATCACCGGTTTACCTTTGCCGTAACTTGCGATAAACGCAGTGGGTATGTTGGCGACACCCGTCTCTATCTCAAAACCATTGTCAGCAAGTTCCGTTTGCAACAGCCGGGAACTTTCGATCTCCTGGTATCCCAGTTCGGCCAGGTCCCATATTTTCCGGGCAATCCCGGCATGGGCATCATAGTGCTGGTCAAGATAGGAGAGTATTATTGACTTATCAACTGCTGATTTATCATCTGCGTGGAGCCACTGTCCAGCCAGCAGGACACTGACTAACGTTCCCCATCCAATTAGTCGCATCGTGATCATAATTTCATTTCCGTTTTGATCCTGGTCCGACCTGAGCGGAACAGGATTCGATTCAGGAAGATACACTTTATCAGAGATTCCCAAACTTATTTGAGACCTTTTGTGCTTCTTGAGTACCAGAGATAGAGAAAATTAACTGCAATCTGGTACTATTCGTCAAGTAATCCTTGATCAAATCAATTTTTCAGTTCGACGGTTCTGGGGCTGATATTCCGGCACTTGCGGGCAAATTATCGGGAGAACCTTTATGAATATTGGACTGTTTGTCGTGGCAACTGAAAATTCCATGCCGATTGTTGATCTGGCGCCGGCTGCCGAACAAAGGGGCTTCGAATCCCTATGGTTTCCGGAGCACTCCCACATTCCGCTGGACAGTGCCTACCCCGGAGGGATGACCATACCCGAAGCCTATGCCCATACCCTGGACCCTTTTATCTGCCTTGCTGTGGCTGCCAGTGTGACCAACCAGATTCGCCTCGGTACAGGCATATGCCTGTTGATTGAGCGCGATACCCTGCTGACAGCCAAAGAGGTGGCAACCATTGATCTGGTATCCAAGGGCCGATTTGAATTCGGCATCGGTGGGGGCTGGAATCAAAAAGAAATGGCACACCATGGCACCGAGTACGCTACCCGGTTCGACAAGCTGGCCGACCAGATTGCTGCGATGAAAATCATCTGGGGTGAAGAGGTAGCAGAATATCACGGTCCATTCGTTGACTTTAATCCAAGCTGGAGCTGGCCAAAGCCGATTCAAACCCCTCACCCACCCATCTTGTTGGGCGGTGAGTCCATTCATACCCTAAGACGTGTCGTTGCCTATTGTGATGGTTGGTTACCCCGGGCACGTGATCCAGAGCAGGTTCTTGCCGGGATGGAACAACTCAAGCAGATGGCAGATGAAGCGGGCCGTGAGATTCCCGTATCAGTATTTGGCATCGCTCCAAAAGTTGACATGATAAACCAGTTTGAAGCAGCGGGAGCCAAACGTTGTATCATCTTGCTGCCTGCAGAGAATGAATCCAGTACCCTGGAAAGACTTGATGCTTACGCCGAATTAATTTAGTAGGGATTTTAACAATACCGACAGCGGCCTACATCCGAGGCATTTCGATGCATCCCGGGTACCAGTATTATTCGGCAGGTTACTGACAGGAACTAACGATGAAGAAGAACAGCTACCCATATCTGGGATCTTTAATAGCCGGTATCGTGCTGATTGGTTGTCTCAGCAGCGTCCTGGCTGAAGACGCATCCGTTGATGCACTTCGTGATATGGAAAATTTTGGTCCAATGGAAAATCTAATGTTCTGGAAGCCCCGAGAAAAGCTTGCAGGATTCCGAAACATTGAAATTCTCTATCCGACCAGAAAGATTGCGCGTGGTAACAAGGTTTATCCGCTGGCAGTGGAATTGATGGACCTTTCGGGGGTGCAATATCAGGTCGAGGGCAAGACATTCGACACACAAGGTTTTATTGAACACAACAGGGTTGCGGGGCTACTGATAATAAAAGATGGCCATATAGTGATGGAGCAATATTCCCTAGGTAACACGGAAGGGAGTCGTTGGATCTCTTTCTCTGTCACAAAATCTGTCGTTTCAATGCTAATGGGCGCAGCCGTTCAGGATGGTTTTATCAAGAGCCTGGATGATAAGGTCACGGACTATGTTCCACTGCTTAAGGG
>JASJXV010000222.1 GCA_030123805.1 Gammaproteobacteria bacterium | reverse complement strand
TGCCTCCGTCCCCTTTTTTAAGCCAGTTTGTATGCACTCTCCAGCGCCGGTTCACCCTGACAGCTCACTTTACCTGTGTCAATCAGACGGATCATCGCCGCCAGTACAGATCTTGCTGCGGCCGGATACATCTTCTCATCCAGGTCAACATACATGCCTGGAACCATGTCAGTAATGGATTGATGACCTGCATTGAGTGCTTCTATAATCTGGGCTTCCCGTTCCAGCCTGTGTGCAATGAAGGTTTGAACATAATCTTTCGGATTAGAGATGCTGCTACCGTGTGTGGGCCAATAGATGTCATCATCTCTGTTCAGTAACAATCGCAGGCTTTCCATATAGGCAGTCATATCCCCATCCGGCGGCGAGATAATACTGGTTGACCAGGCCATCACGTGGTCACCGGTGAAGAGAGCCTTTTCCTCGCGCAACTGAAAGCACATATGGTTGGAGGTGTGCCCCGGCGTATACACGCATTCCATGGTCCAATCCTTACCCGGAATCACATCCCCATGGTTTACGATGACATCAGGAATAAAATCCATATCACCGCCTGCTTCTACCTGGATACCTTGCAGTTTTTTGCCTGAGCCATGAGGTCCATAACCATAGGTTGGTGCGCCGCTCCGCTGCTTTAGAATGCTGGCCGCAGGCGAGTGATCCGTATGCGTATGGGTAATTAGTATGTGGCTGATTTTCTCATCAACGAGACCATCGAGTATGGCTTCAATATGATCGTCCAACAAAGGCCCCGGATCTATTACGGCCACTTCGCCCCTGCCAATAATGTAGGTTCCAGTACCATGAAAGGAAAATGCACTGGGATTGCGGGCAACGACCCGTCGGATATTGGGGGTCAACTGATCCATCCGTCCATATTCGAAATCCAGTTGATAATTAAAGGGAATCTTTACTGCCATAACGGATACCTGATCACGCGGAATGAGTGGTGGGGACAGAGAATATCAGAATTAGTTATTAAATCGCAGCAATACATTCGCGTTGTCCGTTGGGCATCCTACAATCAAGCCCTGTTCAGGTGTTGCGATAAAGGATAATAAAATAGCTTAGGTATACTATGTAAGTATCTGATATAAACATATTTATAGTGTTTGTAAGTGAAGTTGTATCCACCAGATTTTTGCGGAGTGAATGTATCAGAACCGGCGTTGGCCGACGCGAAATCTACCGGTACGGGAAGAGATTTAAGATCACCTGGGGCCATCCGCGCCGATTTGTTAATCGCGTCACACTCCAGTGTACCGTTTGGCGTTAATATATCGCAAAATGAAGACGTCAATTGGGGCAGAGAGGTAAACATGCCAGCAAATAATGATATGAATGGTTCGTTCAAGCGTCTGATCGAAATAGGTGTTGCCTTATCAGCGGAGAAAGACAGCAATTTGCTCATGGAGCATATCCTGCTGGAAGCCAAAGATATGAGTAATGCTGATGGCGGGACTCTGTATATTCTGAAGGACAACGCCCTCAAATTTGAGATCATGCGTACCGAATCACTCGGCATTGCTCAGGGAGGAACAACGGGTATTGAAATCGACCTCCCCCCGGTGCTGATGTATCTGGAAGATGGTGAACCAAACCTTAAGCAGGTCGCCAGTCATGCGGCACTACAAAGGAGCACTATTAATATAGCCGATGCGTATGAAACGGACGAGTTTGATTTCTCCGGCACCATCAATTTCGACAAAAGTACCGGCTATAGGTCCAAATCTTTCCTTACGGTACCGCTTATGAATCATCAGGGACTGGTGATCGGTGTGCTGCAACTACTCAACGCAATGGACAGAGACAGCGGTGAGGTCATACCGTTTTCAGACAGTATTCAACCGCTGATAGAAGCACTGGCATCCCAGGCGGCAGTTGCGCTGGACAATCAACAACTGCTGGAAGCCCAGCGGAAACTAATGGACGCCTTCATTGAACTTATGGCGTCAGCAGTTGATGCCAAGTCACCCTATACGGGAGGTCATTGTCAACGAGTACCTGAGCTTACCAAGATGCTGGCGAGAGTTGCCTGCGATGCGGGGCATGGGTTATTTGCTGATTTCGATCTTGATGAAGAAGGTTGGTATGAGTTACACATAGCGGGTTGGCTGCATGATTGCGGCAAGGTCACAACACCTGAATATGTAGTGGACAAGGCGACTAAGCTCGAGACGATTACGGATCGTATCCATGAAGTTCGGATGCGATTTGAGGTCCTTAAAAGAGAGATGGTAATTGAATATCAACAAACTTTGCTGGATGGAAAAGGCGACCCCGATCGACTCAAGGCAGATCTTGATACGGCACTGGCGGCAGTAGATGATGACTTTGCATTTGTTGCCGAGTGTAATCTCGGTGGTGAATTCATGGCGCCTGAAAAAATAGAACGTGTCAAACAGATAGCTTCCAGACAGTGGACCCGAACCCTTGATGATCGGATCGGCGTTGCTCGCATGGAACTAAAACGCCGGAATCTGCATCCACCCAAGCCGCTACCAACGCAAGAATATGTTCTGGATGATCGACCGGATCATATCATAGAGCATGAATCCGCA
Organism: Gammaproteobacteria bacterium; assembly: GCA_030123805.1. GTDB lineage: Bacteria > Pseudomonadota > Gammaproteobacteria > Pseudomonadales > Azotimanducaceae > JASJXV01. Next base: position 523 of record JASJXV010000222.1, on the reverse strand, counting down.
GTGCACTCAGCCGATCCTGATAACCCCTACGGCTTCCACATTGAAGTCCCCGCTCACAAGTACAATCTGGGGGAAATATATAATTTATGTATTGGCAGAGGCACTCTGACCGAAGAGGAGAGATTCAAGATCAACGACCACATAGTGCAGACGATCGTTATGCTGGAACAGTTACCTTTCCCCAGAGCTCTGGCAAGGGTCCCCGAATATGCAGGTGGTCATCACGAGAAAATGGATGGGACGGGTTATCCGAAGCGGATAATGGGAGGCGACATGTCAATTCCAGCAAGAATTATGGCGGTTGCAGATATTTTCGAGGCTCTGACAGCAGCGGACCGGCCCTATAAAGCGCCCAAGACACTAAGCGAAAGCATCAAGATCATGTCCTCTATGGTCAAGGATCAGCACATTGATCCTGAGATATTCAAGCTGTTTCTAGAGTCGGGTGTGTACAAAGAATACGCAGAAAAATATCTGCAATCCTTCCAGATAGATGCGGTGGAGATACAGCAGTATCTTTAAG
>JASJXV010000116.1 GCA_030123805.1 Gammaproteobacteria bacterium | reverse complement strand
CCTGATACAGTACCTGGCAATGTTGTTAACGCAGGTACCCAGGTAGTTGGACCTGTGCTGTTGATCCCGCTAACGCCCGTTCTCATGTCAAATTCATAGGGCAGGTCGTTAGCTACTGCAAGCGTGGTAACAACTCCCTGATTGACCGAATAGCAACCCTTGTATCCAGCAGAACGCAGTGCTCTGCCAATAAAGCTAAGCGCAAACCGACCCGACTCCTGCATTCGGGATTGGCCTATCAGCAATTTGTAAGTCTGCGAGCTGCCTACAAAGAGCTGTATAACACCCACGGTGACTATTGCACCCAACGTGAGAGCGATCATCATCTCGATTAAGGACAAACCTGACTGCCCCATGATGTTGCGCATTTTGAATTTTTGGTCGCTCAACAGTTTCAACTCCGTCACAGTAGTGCCCTTATAATTATGGATTTGGTATTTCCTTGCCTGTCATCAACCCACTGGACTTGTATTGCATAGGTTGCACCCGCTAGCGTTACAGAACCGGCTCCCTCCGGAAGCGAGCTGGAAATTCCCAGCGTTGTGCATATGCCGAAGGTGTTACCGTCCGCATCAGTTGAATCGAGTTGACATTTCCATGAGCTGATGTCAAACGTCGCCATTTGATCTACATTGCAATTAAGAAGGTAGCAGTTGGTTGCAGACGGTGGGTCGGCATCAATTGCTACCGGTGCATAGGTTCCCAGTGGGTTGGCTCGGATTCTATCCAACAGATCATTCGCCAACTGAGATGCTTCAGCTCTGAATAAAGCACTTCGGTTCTGCTGCAGACTAATCGCCTGGAGCGCTGCAACTCCCAGAACGCCAATAGACATAACCACTACAGCAACCAGTAACTCAACAAAGGAGAAGCCCCGGTTCCGGTCTGTGATTTTTGTTACCCCTGTATTTATTCTCATGATTCTTTTGTCATCTCCTAGCACGCGGGTCTCTTGGCTGCATTCAAATCATCCGGTTTATGTGATTTGGAGCGTCCAATCAGGCTGATGAATACTCTTCTTCCATTGCCATTGGAATCACACAGGTCGAGTTGTCTTTGGGTACTGCCAGCCATATTTGTCAGACCACCCAGTCCATTGATTTGAATTGAGGTAACATTCTCTACACTATTGAGCGTCATACTGGTTGGTAAGGCAGCAAACCTCTTGATGATGGTGCCGGAACAATCTCCAGGATTTCCTTCAACAACACACCAACCAAGACAGAATTCATTACTTGCCGTACATGCCGGTAGATCGTTGTCATCATCAAAGTCAGCACTCTGAATAGCCTGTAGACTCACGGTAGCGCCAACCTTCAATGCCTCACTTCTGGTCGTATTTATTGCTAGTAAGAGGTCATTCGTCTGCGTAGCCAGCCTGTTGCGGGCCAGCATGGCATTAAAACTTGGTATTGCTGATCCAAGCGCAATGCCCACTACTGCAAGAGTTACCAGCAGTTCGATTAAAGTCATCCCAAAATTCATTTTTTTATGCATGTTTGCTTAGCACCAGGTCTGTGAATCCACATGACAGATTTATCGCGCCATTTACTGCAATGGGGATTCTATACGTTTTAGAAAATAACGAGCGTTTATACCGACGAACTCCTGAAACCATTGGATAAGCGGTATTAACCAATAATTTTCCAATGGAATCAACGGTATAAGATATATTTCAACAATATCATGGAGAATTGACAGGGCGCGATCGAGTTTTATACCAACCCGCTAAAGACCAGCATAGCGTTTGATCGAGAGAGATCGAGGCTAGGTCCGGGAGGTACCCTAGATCTGAATTTGTGTGCCATCAGCACTTAACCGAATACACTCACCGCCACATGAAGATTCGCCGGTCGGAATGGCCTGGATGGTAAAATCATTCTGGGTAGGTCCAGAAGAGAAGGAAAGATCATACTGCACTTCACCCTGAGTGGGCGATGCCTCATTGCATTCATCGGTTGCCGCAGAGCCGATGGTCGCTCCAACATAGGTGAAGGCATCCGAATAGTAACGCTCCAGAGCCAGTGCACAGACCCTCAAATCGGTCATTGCCTGGGCTCTATAGGTATCTGTCAGGTAACCCTGGTAAGCCGGATAAGCAATGGCTGAAATAATAGCAACAATGGCCAATACCACCATAAGCTCAATGAGAGAGTAACCATTTTTCTTGTCACTAACCGGTTTATTTGCACAGATCATGGTCAATAGTCCTCAATTGATATCCTGCTTACAATATTCGATAGCCGTCTGCTATTCAACCAACTTAGTGATTCAGCGATGGATAACAGAGTCGCCGGACAGGGTGTTTTTTGCTCATATCGTAGTTCTGGAACAGCTCTGGAATAATTCTAGCCTGGTTCTAGCGCAGTTCTCGCGGCAGCGAAAAAACCAGATTCTCTACCTTGCCTACTCTCTCTGCGCATTTTTCAGCACCGAGGGATTCGAGACGTCTGATTACCTCCTGTACTAATGATTCAGGAGCAGAAGCGCCTGCTGTGACACCAATCACCTGATTATTTTTTAACCAATCCGCGCAGATTTCTGTCGCATCGTCAATTAGAAAGGCTTCAGTGCCATCCCTTTCGGCCAGTTCTTTGAGTCGATTGGAATTCGAACTGTTGGCAGATCCAACCACCAGTATCAGATCACAGGTGTCGGCAAGGAATTTGACGGCATCTTGTCTGTTCTGGGTTGCATAACAGATATCGTCTATTCGGGGGCCGTGAATGCCCGGATATCTCTCTCTGAGTCGATCGATGATCCGGCTGGTATCGTCCACTGATAACGTGGTTTGAGTGACATAACTCAAATGCTGTTGATTCTGAATTTCAAGGCGATCAACATCGTCCTCCTGCTCCACCAGATGGATCTTGCCACCACATGAGGTGTCGAATTGTCCCATGGTCCCTTCGACTTCCGGATGCCCATTGTGACCGATCAATATACAGTCATGACCACTCTGGCTCGATTTAATCACTTCCAGATGTACTTTGGTAACCAGCGGACAGGTGGCATCGAAAACCTTCAAGTTTCGTTGTCTCGCTTCCTCCTGGACTTTGCTGGAAACGCCATGCGCACTGAAAATCACCAGCGACGCCTCAGGGACTTCATCCAGCTCATCCACAAACACGACGCCTTTCTGCTTGAGCGAATCTACGACTGTTCGATTATGCACCACCTCATGGCGGACATATATCGGCGCACCAAATAGTTCCAGAGCCCGGTTAACTATCTCAATGGCCCGGTCCACACCGGCACAAAATCCACGCGGATTGGCCAGTTTTATCTGTTTCACGTGCCCATCCTGATTATTTCATCCGTTTCGCGTTTAAGCTCAATGATCTGTACCTCAAAAAGCAGATTCTGAGCAGCCAGCGGGTGGTTGCAATTGACTCGCCTTCCGGGATCGACAGATAATTGCCTAGCCATTACCCACATCTCTTTTTTTATCCTGCAGTTCCTGGCTCTGCCGTGAAAAAAACAACATATCCAGAATCATCACTGCCGCACCCACAGAGATTGCCGCATCTGCCAGGTTGAATGCAGGAAAGTAAGCGCTTTCATAGTGAACCACCACAAAATCAATAACATATCCCAACTGAACGCGATCAATCAGGTTACCGGCTGCGCCACCCAGTATCAATGCCAGGGCAACCGCCAGCCACCTTTCATTCGCTTTCAACCGTGCGATCCATATGACCAACGCCACACTCACGCCGGTGGAGATAGAAACCAGCAACCAGCGCTGCCAACCACCCGCATCGCTCAGAAAACTGAACGCGGCCCCTTCATTGTGCAACAGCGTTAATTTGAATACCGGCAGCAAGACAATGGATGCACAGTTTCCAGGTTCGCACAAGGCAAGGATCTGGGACATGTAGTACTTACTGAGCTGATCGAATACTGCAATCACAACACTCAACCATAACCAGACAATCATCGGAAATCTCTCAAACAGTTTTTTACTGCCCTTGCAAGGAAGCAAAATAGTTACGTGACTCGGCGAAATCGGAGTGAATTGCCTGTTTCAATTGCTCCAGATTGTCGAATTTTATCTCATCCCTGATCTTGTGGCGAAATCTGACCTTTACGTTGCTACCATATATATCCGCATCGAAATCAAACAGGTGTACTTCCAGAATGGGTACGGCGTTACTGTCTACTGTAGGCCGAACACCGACGTTTGCTACACCCTGGAAGATTTTTTCGAGCCCGGACATTTCGACGGCATACACTCCATCGAGGGGTGCACGATAGCGATGCAACTGAATGTTTGCCGTCGGCGCATCCAGCTGCCGCCCCAACTGGCGGCCATAAACCACTTTACCCATAATCGTGTACGGGTGACCCAGCAGCTCTTCCGCCAACTCGAAGTCACCCCGGGCGAGACAATCTCTGATTCTGGTACTGCTGATCCGCTCGTCTTCATGACTAAAGGTGTATTGATTGGTCACCTCAAATCCATGCGCATTACCTGCGGCCTGCAATAATTCAAAATCACCTGCCTGATCCTGACCAAACTTGAAGTCATCCCCGACCAGCATGAATTTAATCTGCAACCTGCTCACCAGTGTTTCCACAAACTCCTGCGCACTGACGTTACGGGTAACCTCGTTAAATCTGAAACAAAGCACCCGATCCAGGCCCTGTTCCTCGAGCAACAGGAGCTTCTCACGAAACCGGGTCAACCTTGCCGGGGCATTGGCAGGATCAAAATACTCTTTTGGCTGCGGCTCGAAACAGATCAGCATGGAGGGTACTTCCATCTCGAGAGATTTTTGCTTGATGCGCTGCAAAATAGCCTGGTGCCCCCGGTGCACACCATCGAAATTGCCAATCGTTACGATACTACCACGATGATCGGGTTTGAGATTATGGAGACCTCTAATCACTTCCATGCCGTCGCTCTGCCATTATGCTCATCTAGGGAAGCTCTGATTAAGTGGATATTTGCATTATAACAAGTGCCCGGTGTGCCGTACCATCGGCATCCCGACGGGGCGACTTGAGGGAAATCGTGAATACGCTTTAAATTCACGCGGTTGCCGAAAGTCGCACCAACGCAGCTAGGACGAAAATAGCGGTCCGACGATTCGGCCTTAATCAGAGATTCCCAAGCAACCCATCAATGTTGCATGTGTTTTAGTCTGAATCCGGTTACAAACAACGCCAATACATAACCTGCCACTCCCGCCCCGCACAACAGCAGGAGTACCATCATTCTGTACCAGAATTTCCAATCATACCACGTCGATGTATCGGGGTTGAGCCAGGCTATCAGGCCAATCATCACGGCACTTGCCAGTATGATTCTGACCAGCAACCAGAGCCAGCCCTTAGAGATTCGATAGACCCCGGATCGCTTCAGGCCAAAGAACAGTAACCCCGCATTCAGAAAAGCGGATAGAGATGTCGCAAGTGCCAGTCCGGCATGGGCCATATGCCATATCAGAATGAGATTCAGAACCATGTTGGATACCATGGCTATGATCCCGAACCTGACCGGGGTTCGCGTATCCTGCCGCGCAAAATAACCCGGCGCCAGCACCTTCACCAACATGTGCCCCAGGAGCCCGAACGCATATGCTTGCAAGCTGTAAGCAGACATGACCACATCACGTTCGGTCAATTCACCATGAAAAAATAGCGCAGTAATCAGCGGCTCTGCTAAATAAATCAGAGCGACCGAGGCCGGTATACCGAACAGGCAAACCATCTTAACCGCCCAATCCAGCGTTCTGGAGAACTCATCAGGTGTTTTCTCGGCGAATCGAGCAGACAAATTAGGTAAAATAACCGTCGCAATGGTGATCCCGAACAACGCCAGGGGGAGTTCCAGGAGACGATCCGAGTAATACAACCAGGAAATGGAGCCGTCCTGTAAGAATGATGCCAATAGGGTATCCAGCAGTAGATTGATCTGCCCTACCGAGACGCCGAACATCGCGGGTAGCATCAACGCGAAAATCCGCCTCACACCCTCGTGCTGCCAATCAATTCTGGGCAGCGGCAACATGTTGATCTGAGCCAGGTAAGGCAATTGGTAGGTAAGTTGCGCAACTCCCGCTATAAGAACACCCCAGGCCAGTGCAGTCACGGGTTCACTCAGATAGGGCCGGAGATAGATAGCACAAACGATCAGGGAAAGATTCAGCAACACCGGCGTAAATGCCGGAACAGCAAACTTACCGTAGGTGTTCAAAACAGCACCCGAGAAAGCCGTCAGCGAGATCAGCATCAGATAAGGAAATGTAATTCGCAACATCTCCGATGCCAACGCTAACTTCTCGTGCTCATCGTTGTATGCAAAACCGAAAGCGAATAGATAGATAATGATTGGCGCGGCAACGACACCGATGACTGTCAACGCAAACAGGATAATCCCCAGGGTACCACCCACACGATCTACGAGTGCCTTGACGTCGGCAAACTGCTGGTGAGCTTTATACTCTGAGAGCACCGGAATAAACGCCTGGGAGAAGGCTCCTTCACCGAACAGACGGCGAAAGAAGTTCGGGATACGAAATGCTACGAAGAAGGCATCGGCACCGCTTCCTGCGCCAAAGTAGTTGGCTATTACCATGTCGCGGATCAAGCCAAATACTCTCGAAATCATGGTCATAGCCGACACCACAGAACCTGATTTAACCAGGCTGTCCTGGCGCTTATTCGTGTCTTCTTCTACCATGCTTTCCTTATCAGGCAACCGGAGGAGCCTCTGATTAATATCTTATGCCGGGAATCAGCAGCGATATCTTACTATTACCCCATGTGTAGGCACTAATAATCAATCCCGGGAAACCTCTGGTTAATGGCCATTCGCATGCAAGAAACGCGTTAAAACTGACGATTCCCGTTGACAAATCCAACTTGAAACGGCATAGTTGCGCGTCTTATTTTTCACGGTCAATTTGAGGATCGATTTAGTGGCAAATTCACCCCAAGCCAAAAAGAGAGCTCGACAGGCAGAAACTCACCGCAAACGCAACGCCAGCCAAAAGTCTGCTATGCGCACCAGCGTTAAGATGGTCGCGGCGGCAATCGATACAGCTGACTATGATGCTGCTCAAGCTGCATTCCAAAAGGCGATGCCGGTCATTGATTCAGCGGTCAGCAAAGGTCTCATCCACAGGAATAAAGCAGCCCGCACCAAATCCCACCTGAATACCAGGATAAAGAGCCTCAAATAAATCCCGTCATAAATCCGGATTCACTCCATACAGGACTGCCAGGGATTTCGTCGGCTGCTGTACTCAGATCAATACCAGATTATCCCTGTGGATGAGCTCTTCATCTCCCATATAGCCCAGCACCGACTCAATTGCATCACTGGTACGGCCGATAATTTTCCCTGTTTCCGTGAGATCGTAATTAACCAATCCCCGGGCGATCTCTGCACCATCCTCAGTTTCGCAGGACACCATATCGCCGCGTTTGAAGTTACCACTAACGGCTGACACACCAATGGGCAGTAAACTCTTGCCAGCGTGTTGCAGTACTTTGACGGCGCCCCTATCCAGCACCAGCTTTCCCCGTGCGGGCAGTGCTGCAAGCCACTGTTTTCTCGCAGCCAGCTTTTCACTATCGGCCTTTAGCCAGGTACCAAGCACATCTCCTTCAGCTAACTGAAGAATAATGTTGCTGTTATGTCCCGACGTGATAATGGTATCCGCGCCACTTCGCGCCGCCATCCTGGCTGCTCTGATTTTGGTGATCATGCCGCCACGACCCAGGCTCGAACCTTCACCCGCCATCAAATCCAGACGCTGATCTCTGGCTGAGATCTCTTCAACCAGCTTCGCATTCGGGAATTGCCGAGGATCCTTTTCGTATAGACCTTTTTGATCGGTCAATATCAGCAACAGATCCGCTTCGATCAGGTTGGCAACCAATGCTGCCAGCGTATCATTGTCGCCAAAGCGTATTTCATCGGTAACAACTGTATCATTTTCATTCACCACCGGGATTACGTTCATTGCCAACAAGCTTTTTAATGTGCTCCTGGCATTGATATACCGCTTACGGCTAGTCATGTCATCATGGGTCAATAGGATTTGCGCCGTATGCAATGCATGACGCTGAAAATTGGATTCATAGATCTGTACCAATCCCATCTGACCCACGGCTGCAGCAGCCTGCAGATGATTTATATCACGCGGGCGTCGCTGCATACCCAATCGCGTCATGCCTTCCACGATGGCGCCTGAGGATACCAGCACCACCTTAATTCCCCTGGTTCGCAGCAGCGCGATCTGATCAACCCAATTTGCTATTGCCTGTTTGTCCAGACCCTGGCCATTAGCCGTCAAGATCGAACTCCCGATCTTGATAACCCAACTGCTGCCCTCTGTTTGAAATTTCTGTAATGCCATCTTAATTACTGCTCGTAGTGAATCTCAACATCATCGTATTCATCTGCGCCTGCACGTCTATGCCGGCGCTTCTGTTTGACTGATTCCCTGAACAGCTGTGACTGTTCGTGTACATCGATACGCATTTGATCCAATGTTCTGACTTCAGCCTCTGCGGCCTCCCCTTCAAGCGTTCGTTGTATTTTCACATGCTTCATGATCGCAGAGCACAAAGCTTTTGTCCCCACCTTGCCCGGTGCAGAGATTCGGAACCATCTATGCTGCCAATTCAAATCTTTGACAATTGCATTGATTCGTGTTTCCACCTCTTCTTGCGACAACAGATCAGTTTTTGTGAACACTAACCAGCGTTCCCTTTGTGCCATCTTTTCGCTGTATTTTTGCAGTTCGCTGAACAAAGAGTTAATTGACTCCCTGGGATCAGAGCCATCAAAAGGGGCAATGTCAACCAGGTGTAGTAACAGCTGCGTTCTTGACAGGTGCTTCAGAAACTGCAGACCCAGTCCCGCTCCTGCTGATGCTCCCGCTATCAAGCCGGGGATATCGGCAATCACAAAGCTCTCATTCTGATGCACACGCACAACACCCAGATTGGGTACCAGGGTGGTGAATGGATAATCCGCCACTTTCGGTTTGGCCTGGGACACGGAGCGAATAAGCGTTGATTTCCCGGCGTTTGGTAATCCCAGCAGTCCCACATCTGCGATTAGCTTGAGTTCCATGCGGAGGTTTTTGATTTCACCCGGATCACCCGGGGTTGTCTGTCTCGGTGCCCTGTTGGTGCTGGATTTGAATCGAGTATTTCCCAAACCATGCCAACCGCCCTGGACAACCATGAATGGCTGCCCGACCGCATCGATATCACCCAGTAAGTCGTCAGTGTCCTCATCATAGATGCTGGTGCCCAGGGGCACTTTCAGAATCAGGTCTTCACCCTTTTTCCCGGTACAATTCTTCCCCTTACCACCCGCTCCGTTCTGAGCCTTATAGCGAGGCGTGAACCTGTAATCCACCAGGGTATTTAGTGCCTGGTCTCCCACAAGATAGATACTGCCGCCATCACCGCCATCTCCCCCGTTCGGTCCGCCTTTTTCGATATACTTTTCACGGCGAAAACTCAGACAGCCGCTACCGCCCTTTCCTGCCTCAACGCGGATACTGGTTTCATCGATAAACTTCACAGGTGCTTTCCTTATGGCATGGGGTTGAATGCAATTCCTTTTATGCGAACTTCCCGTTGACTAATGCTGCTATTCTAATAGCAAAAAAAAGCCCTGTCAGTGACAGGGCTTTTTCTACAATTCGTTTTTATCAGGCCACAGCCACTACATTGACATATTTTCGGCTTCTGGGTCCCTTTATGGTGAATAGAACCACCCCTTCCGCCTTTGCAAAGAGTGTGTGATCACGTCCCAATCCCACGTTAACACCCGGGTGAAATTTGGTGCCTCTCTGACGGACAATAATATTGCCAGCACGGACCTGTTGGCCACCATAGATTTTCACGCCTAATCGTTTCGATTCTGAATCACGACCATTACGTGTACTACCACCTGCTTTCTTATGGGCCATCTTATTTGCTCCCCGGTATGTCGGTTATTCTGACTTCGGTATACCACTGTCGATGACCTGCTTGTCGTCGATAGTTTTTTCTGCGGTTGAATTTGATGATCGTTATCTTATTGGCTTTACCATGACTCAGTACTTCTGCACTGACCTTGGCGCCCTTCACATAGGGTGTGCCTATCCGGATATCATCACCATTGGCTACCAGCATAACCTTGTCAAACTTAACGGTCTCTCCAGCCGCGATATCGAGCTTCTCGAGCTTGAGCGTTTCGCCCGCTACGACGCGATGCTGTTTTCCACCACTTTCAATTACAGCGTACATAAATTCTTCACCCGTTAACTATTGAGCCCGATTTCCACTCGGGCGCAGGCGTTCAATGCCTGAATTTCAGGGTGGCGTATTCTACGGGATCATGGCCTGGCAAGCAAGACCATCGTGTTCAAGTGTTAGTAGCAAGTAATGTGTCCGGTTCTGTAGCACGTAATATGTCCGGTTTAT
>JASJXV010000115.1 GCA_030123805.1 Gammaproteobacteria bacterium | reverse complement strand
AGTGATTTTGATTTCATCGTTGCAACCCTTATTTTTGTTTGATTCTCTAGTTAGTTCCTGTCCGGATGCGGCCCACCGGAAACTGCTATATTTAACCAGTATTCACAAAACATCAAAATTGTTAGAGTTACAAATCAGGCACTTACCAAGGAACTAACTAATCGATCTCGATCATCTCAAAATCTTCTTTGGCGACACCACATTCAGGGCATGCCCAATCTTCTGGCACATCTTCCCAGTCTGTTCCCGGTGCGATGCCGTCTTCTTCCCAACCCTCAGCTTCATCTTAGATGAATCCACAAACAATGCATTGCCACTTATTCATGGCTGCCCTTTATAATAGTCTCATTATTATTTTACCCGGGTCTTCAGTGTTTTTTTGCACCAGGAATTTAGTACTCCAACCACGTATACTAACTTATTTGGGGTAAGGGCACCTCAAAAACCCTTATCGACTTTTTGGGGAAAAAGACGCACAGCGAAATGCTTTCCCCGAAAACTACATGAGTATTTATTATTGTGTTTAAGAACCCGCTGCTGCCTATCTGGCTACCAGTAAGAAAGTTTCAGCAAGCATCATTACCCAGACTCCCGGATTTTCTGGTGCTGGCCAGGCTGGATCGTCCAATAGGTATCTACCTGTTACTATGGCCCACTCTTTGGGGCCTGTGGATTGCAGCAGAGGGTTGGCCCGGATACCACCTGTTGTTTGTTTTCTGCATCGGCGTGGTGCTGATGAGATCAGCTGGCTGTGTAATTAACGATTTTGCGGACAGAGAGTTTGATGCTCACGTGAAGCGCACGCAGACTCGTCCCCTTGCTACGCAACTGGTCAAACCTGTCGAAGCTGTCATTTACTGTGCAATTCTAAGTTTATTTGCTTTCGGACTGGTACTGACCACCAATACACTTACTATTCTGCTTTCATTTGGTGCTGTATGCATCGCTTTTTTTTATCCGCTCATGAAACGTTATACCTATCTGCCTCAAGTCGTACTTGGGATCGCATTCGCCTGGGGTATTCCTATGGCTTTTGCAGCGGTTAGGAACCAGGTACCACTGGATGCCTGGTTGCTGTTCACTGCAACGGTTGTATGGACGGTTGCTTACGACACAGAGTATGCAATGGTTGACCGGGACGATGATATAAAACTTGGTCTTAAATCCACAGCCATCTTATTCGGTGAACTTGATCGATTGATGGTGGGAATACTGCAGATACTATTTATTGCAACGCTGATCTTGCTTGATCGCCGTTTATCTCTGGGTATCTATTATTATCTGGGTATAGCCGTTGCCAGTGGGCTGCTAATCTATCAGCAATATTTGATCAGGGATCGGCAAAGAGATAACTGCTTCGAAGCATTCTTGATTAACCACTGGGTCGGAGCAGCAATTTTTGTTGGTATCGTGCTCGAATATCTTTAGCTGGTTCCTGGCAGGACTACCCGTACCTGTATCATATCAACACTATGTTAGACTCCCGACCAAGTTGTTGTAAGAGGCGTTTGCGCTGTGCCTCTGTAGTGAACCTATTCCTGATTTTACACTTTAGCAATATATGTCTTCACGAAATTCCCATAATCTGATCCGAGTGATTCAAATCAAGTTGGATCAATTCTCCGAAATTACCGGGAGTGTCATTTCATGGCTTTTGCTGCTGATGATGCTCGTTACCTCCCTGGTCGTTTTCATGCGCTACCTGCTGAATATGGGATCGATTGCAATGCAGGAATCTGTTACATATATGCACGGCATTGTGTTTTTGTTGGGTATTGCCTATGCGCTAAAAAAGCAGGCTCATGTAAGAGTCGATATTCTATACCAGAATTTTTCAATTCGTACACAGGCATTGGTTGATTTGTTGGGAACCATTTTATTTCTTATCCCCTTTGCTGCATTCGTAACATGGGTGAGCATTGAATATGTGTCATTTTCATGGTCATTGCAAGAAAGTTCGCCGGAACCTGGGGGCCTGCCCGGCGTATTTTTGTTGAAGACGTTGATACCGATCATGAGCATTACCCTTATGTTACAAGGCATTTCGGAGCTGATAAGAAACGCTCTGATTGTTCTGGGTTCTGAAAAGGATCTTGTGTAGTGCAAATATTAGTTGAATATGCACCCGTTATCATGATCTGTGCTGCCTTTGCAATGCTACTTTTAGGATATCCTGTAGCACTCACACTGGCCGGTACGGCTTTGATCGCATCCGTCGTGGGTATATCTGCTGGGATCTTTGATTTTGCCTTTCTTACTGCAATACCGAATCGGTTATTTGGACTAATAGTCAATCAAACTCTGATCGCTATACCCCTGTTTATCCTCATGGGGGTGATTCTGGAGAAATCCGGAATAGCAGAAAACCTGTTGGATTCGATGACTTCTCTTTTTGGGAGACGGCCCGGCGGTATGGGTTTTGCGGTGACCATCGTGGGAATGCTCATGGCAGCCAGTACCGGTATCGTGGGGGCAACGGTGGTCACTATGGGGCTGATGTCACTGCCCAGTATGCTGAAACACGGATATGACCCCAAATTGGCGACTGGTACAATATGCGCTACTGGCACACTGGGCCAGATCATTCCTCCGTCAATCGCATTGGTTTTACTGGGCGATGTTCTCTCTAATGCTTACCAGCAAGCACAACTGAAGCTGGGTGTTTTTAGTCCAAGAACCGTGTCTGTCGGTGATCTGTTTGCCGGTGCAATGATACCAGGCTTGCTGCTGGTGTTTTTCTACCTGGTCTATATTTATTCAGTCTCCGTTTTGCAACCAGACCGTACGCCGCTGATTCCCGAAGATAAATCAAAAAAGAACACTCACCTGATGCAGAGTCTTCTGCCACCCTTGATACTCATGGTTTGTGTATTGGGGTCGATTCTGAGCGGGATGGCGACTCCAACAGAAGCCGCCGGTGTAGGTGCGTTAGGCGCATTAGTACTGGCAGGTTTGCAGCGTTCCATTAGCCTTGAGCAACTCAATCAAATTACCCGATCGGCAACTGAAACCACGGCAATGGTGTTCTTTATACTGATAGGTGCATCGATATTCTCACTGGTATTTCGAGGTTACGGCGGGGATGAACTTATCCAGCGCATTTTCGAAGATATGCCCGGTGGCGTGGTAGGCGCAACCGCTATCGTAATGGTTGTAATCTTCCTGCTGGGATTTATTCTGGACTTTATTGAGATCACTTTTGTGGTTGTCCCCATTGTAGGCCCCGTTCTGCTTGGCATGGGTCTGGATCCGATCTGGTTAGGCATCATGATCGCTATTAATTTGCAGACTTCATTCCTGACACCGCCATTTGGATTCGCGCTTTTTTATCTGCGGGGGGTCGCTCCTGAAACGGTAAAGACGACAGATATCTATCGAGGTGTCGTGCCCTTTATTATCATTCAGTTGTTTTTGCTTGGCCTACTGACTATCTGGCCGGATCTGGCTACATGGTTACCATCCAAGATATATGGTTAGACATTTTTACAAGGTCGGGGCTAGTGTCACGAATAAAGTGGGTATTCAGCAAGTCGCTAAATAACCAGATACCGGGCACGCTTCTGAAGGAATAAAGTACACTTTATTCGTGACACTACACTAGTGCTCTGTTTGGTAACGAGCGTTCAAGTACGCCCTCTCGGAAATCTCCGCATAGCTACTGACCTTCTCCTTATACACCCTAAAGGACTGGTAAATTTTTTGCGCCATTGGATCATCTCCCGCAATCTCTGCCACTACCGCATCCGAGATCGTTCTGAGTTCCTGTAATACATCATCCGGTAGCCTGCGCAACTGGACATTGTGCCGCTCAACCAACTCTCTGAGTGCTTCATTGTTAAGTGCAGTGTATTCAGCTAACAGATCATTATTAATTTTATGGCAGGCAACTAGCAGTATCTCCTGCAAATCCTCCGGCAAACTGTCGAAAGCCTTTTTATTAACCAGCGCCTCAAGCGCGGTTCCCGGTTCCTGCCATCCCGGATAATAATAGTATTTAGCAACCTGGTGCAGCCCAAACGCCAGATCATTGTATGGTCCCACCCACTCAGTAGCATCTATGACACCTGTTTGCAGGCTGGTGAAGATCTCTCCGCCGGGCATATTAACGGCTGTACCGCCCGCACGTTGAAACACCTCACCACCCAGGCCAGGAATTCTCATTTTCATACCTTGAAGATCTGCCAGGGAGTTAATCTCACGATTGAACCACCCCGCCATCTGCACACCGGTGTTACCGCTAACAATGGGAATCAAGCCAAAGGGTTCATATAGTTCTTGCCATAATTCCATCCCACCCCCATACAGTAGCCAGCCATTCATCTCTTGCGCTGTTAAACCGAACGGCACCGCAGCAAAAAACTGGGCTGCTGGTACCTTGCCCTTCCAGTAATAAGCTGCGCCATGACCCATTTCTGCTGTACCTCTGGATACAGCTTCAAACACTTCCAATGCAGGTACAAGTTCTCCCGCGCCATACACCTTAATCTGCAATCTGCCATTACTCATCTTGCCAACGATCCTGGCCAGGTTCTCCGGAGCCATTCCCATGCCAGGCAGGTTCTTGGGCCAGGTTGTAACCAGCCGCCACTTGAACACCTCGATGGATGTGCTTTCCTTGCTCGCCGATGGGTCTGAAATGCGCTTTTCCGTACACGCCGAAAATCCTGCTAGGATGCCTGCTACAATAATGAAGCGGGTAAAAAATCGCCGATCAAATCTGCGCCTCATGCTACTAACTCCAAGTTTGCTAATCCAGTAACCAACCATTTATCGCCAACCCCATCGAAATTGATCTGTATTCTTGCCTGCTTCCCCTGTCCTTCGTAGTTAGTGACCACACCTTCTCCGAATTTCTTATGTCGCACTCGTTGACCAAGCTGCATACCTGTATTCGGCACCTCTGCATTACTTCTCCACGTTGATTGTCCCGAACTGGTCACCGGCTTGCTCCTGGAGGTTCTAATTCTGATCTCCTGCAGTAACTCCGGTGGTAATTCCTTCACAAACCGCGACGGCCGATTATAGGTCTCTTTGCCATGCAGGCGTCTGGTTTCTGCGTAGGTGAGATATAACTGCTGCATGGCTCTTGTCATGCCTACATAGCAGAGTCTACGTTCTTCCTCCAATCGGCCCGGTTCATCCAAGGACATCCGATGGGGAAACAGTCCTTCCTCAACGCCTGCTATAAATACCAGCGGGAATTCCAGCCCTTTAGCTGAATGCAGGGTCATGAGTTGTACACAATCCTCATTTTCCTCTCCCTGGTTCTCACCTGCTTCAAGGGCAGCATGATTCAGGAATTCATCCAGCAACGTGTAAAATTCAGAGTCTTCATCCTCAGGTGCATCAAATGATGCGTCCGCATTCGGATCAAACTGGCGCGCGGCAGTGACCAGTTCCTCCAGGTTCTCGACCCGTGCCTGTCCTGTCTCACCTTTTTCTTTTTTGTAATAATCAAGCAAGCCACTGCGAGTAATAACGAGTTCACAAAGGTTTGGCAGGTCTTTATCTTCCGTAAGTCCATCCAGTTCGTTTATCAGATCTCTAAACCCCCGCATCGCATTTACTGTTCTAGCCGTCAATTCATCCTGCTCGATCAGTTTTTCTGAGGCCGCCCAAAGTGACATGTCATGGCGTTTTGCAAAATCTCTAATCTGTTGGACTGTTCTATCACCAATCCCCCTGCTGGGCGTATTGACCACTCTTTCGAATGCTGCATCAGCATGACGATTACTGATGAGTCGCATATAAGCCAGAGCGTTTCGAATTTCTGCCCGCTCAAAAAAACGGTGTCCACCATAAATACGATAGGGCAGATTAGCCCTCAGTAATGCCTCTTCCAATACACGTGACTGGGCGTTCGATCTATACAGGATGGCAGATTCCTGTCGAAGATTGCCAGACTGGCTCCACTGAACAATTCGATCAACGATGAACTTTGCTTCATCCATCTCGTTAAAACCACTATAGACAGATATCAGGTCACCGTCGCCATCCTCTGTCCACAACTCTTTGCCCAGACGACTGACATTCTTACTGATCAATGAATTGGCCGCTTTGAGGATATTACCTGTGGATCGATAATTCTGTTCCAGTCTGACGGTCCGACTATCCGGAAAGTCTTCAGTGAACTGTTGAATGTTTTCTATCTTGGCTCCACGCCAACCATAGATTGACTGATCATCATCACCCACTACCATCAAATTGTCCTGAGCGAGAATACGGAGCCAGGCGTACTGAATGGTGTTAGTGTCCTGAAACTCATCAACAAGAATATAGTTAAACCGCTGCTGGTAGTGGGCGAGTAATACCGGGTCGTTGAGCCAGAGTTCATGTGCCCGTAACAACAACTCCGCGAAATCTATCATGCCACCACGATTACAGGCCTCCTCATAAGCCCGATATATCTCCAGATTCGTCTTGATATTGAGATCACCGTAATCTTCAATATGCCGGGATCTGAGTCCTTCATCTTTCTGACTGTTGATAAACCACATGGCCTGACGCGCAGGCCATTTCTTTTCATCCAGGTCCAATCCCTTGATGATCCGTCGAACCAGCCGTAACTGATCATCCGCGTCCAATATCTGGAAATTTTGCGGTAACCCGGCCTCCTGCCAGTGAATTCGAAGTAACCGATGAGCGATTCCATGAAAGGTGCCAACCCACATACCTCTGACGGGCATGGATAGCAAGTTTTCTATCCTGGTCTTCATCTCTGCTGCGGCCTTATTGGTGAACGTAACCGCAAGAATACTGTATGGTGATATATTTCCGGTTTCCACCAACCAGGCTATCCTATGAACCAGCACCCTTGTTTTACCACTACCTGCTCCGGCCAACACCAAAAAGCTGCCTTTTGGTGCTGCTACCGCTTCGCGTTGAGCGTCATTAAGAGGGTTGAGAATGTGTGAAACGTCCATCAGAACCGCTTAAAATTAATGATTACATCTGATCAGACTGTTGGACAGCCAGGCCTATTGACTCTTTCTTGTCCGCATGCGACCCACCGGAATTGAAGTTCGCAGGAGTTACTTCCTTGGGCTTTAAATACGGATGGGTACCAGTCAAAAGATTTTACTCCAGGAGGTCTGCCTTACTCAACCGTAACAGATTTCGCCAGATTCCGGGGTTGATCCACATCCGTGCCTTTCAATACCGCGACGTGGTAGGACAGCAACTGCATCGGCAGCGTATAAATAATGGGTGCCGTGATACCGTGCGCGCCCGGAACCTGGATCACCACACAACCTTCGTCTTCTTCAAAATCAGCTTCCAGGTCTGCAAACACATACAGTTGCCCACCGCGGGCCTGCACCTCTTGCAGATTGGATTTCAGCTTCTCCAGCAGCTCATTACTCGGAGCCACTGCCACCACCGGCATAGCATCATCCACCAACGCCAGCGGGCCATGCTTGAGTTCTCCTGCCGGATAACCCTCGGCATGAATGTAGGAAATCTCCTTCAGCTTCAATGCCCCTTCCAGGGCGACCGGGTAATGCATTCCGCGCCCCAGAAACAGCGCATGGTCTTTCTCCACAAAGTCTTCCGCCACCTCCTGAATGCGCTGATTCAGCTCCAGAGTCCGGCGTAACTGATCCGGCAGTCGTCTCAGCTCCGACACCAGCTCCTGTTGGTCCTCTGCGCTCAAACCATTTCGGGCGCCCAGTACAATGGCCAACATCAGCAGATCTACCAATTGCGTGGTGAACGCCTTGGTGGAGGCAACACAGATCTCCGGACCGGCACGACTCATCAGACACAGGTCCGACGCCCTTACCAGAGAGCTGTTGGGCACATTACAGATACACAGACTCGCCACATAATTGGCATCATCTGCCGCACTCAGGGCGGCCAGGGTATCGGCGGTTTCCCCGGACTGGGAGATGGCAACGAACAGTGTGCCGGGTAGCACCGCGACCTTGCGATAGCGTATCTCACTGGCAATTTCCACCTGACAGGTAATCCCCACCAATTCTTCAATCCAGTAGCGGGCAATCAGTGCCGTATAGTAACTGCTGCCACAGGCAACAATCTGTACGGCACGGGTCCGTTCAAAAATCTCCGCTGCGCCAACCCCAAAGGCCGCTTCCAGCACCTGGTTCTCGCTGATCCGTTCGGCCAGGGTATTCTCAATAGCCCGGGGCTGCTCAAAGATCTCTTTCAGCATGTAATGCCGGTAGCCGGCCTTATCGACGGCATCGATACCACGATCCAGTTGCACGGTGCGACTTTCCACAGACTCGTCATTGACGCCATGGATGGAGATGTCGTCGCTGGTCAGCTCCACCAGTTCACCTTCTTCCAGATAGATGAATCGATCCGTCACCGGCCTGAGTGCCTGGGTATCGGAAGCTATGAAATTCTCACCGATGCCGACTCCGATGATCAGCGGGCTGCCGACTCGGGCAGCGACGATCCGATCCGGGTAATCACGGTGCAGCACGCCCAGGGCAAAGGAGCCGGTTAATTGCTGCACGGCCTTTTTAAGTCCCCCGAGCAGATCACCGCAGGCCTGGATTTCCCTGTCGATAAGATGTACCACGACTTCGGTATCTGTTTCGGAGTGAAACTGATAGCCATCGGCTTGCAGTTCTAGCCGGAGCGCGACATGATTTTCAATGATGCCATTGTGGATTAACGCCACCCGGTCGCCGGACATATGGGGATGGGCATTCTTCTCAGTTGGCTTGCCATGCGTCGCCCAACGGGTATGGGCGATACCGGTACTGCCAGTGGGCCTATTTTCCCTGATTGCGCCAATCAGTTCTTTAACCTTGCCTACTTTTCGCAGTCGCTGCAGGGTCGAATCCAACGAGCTGATCACAGCGATACCGGCGGAATCATACCCCCTATACTCCAGCCGTTGTAAACCTTCACAAAGAATGCCTGTAACCTCACGTTTCGCAACAGCTCCAACTATTCCGCACATGTGAATCTAATCCTTTTTTTTCCAGTCAGGAATATTTCTCTGCCTGCCACGACCGATTGCCAACGCGTTTTCTGGTACCGATTTGGTAATTGTTGAACCAGCGCCAATATGCGCATTGTCATTAATTTCAACCGGTGCTACCAATGCTACATTGGAGCCAATAAATGCGCCATTACCAATATAGGTTTTGTGCTTGTTCACCCCGTCGTAGTTGCAGGTGATCGTGCCCGCTCCAATATTGGCTTCCTGGCCTACTTCTGTATCACCAAGATAGGTAAGATGGCTGGCTTTACTACCTTTACCGATGGTTGCATTCTTGGTCTCAACAAAGTTGCCGACGCGTACGTCTGAGTCCAGTACCGTCCCGGGTCGGATTCGGGCGAATGGGCCGATCATGCACTGGGCGCCGATGCGTGCGCCATCAATAATGCTATTCGGGTGTACTACTGTCCTATCGCCGATAACTGTATCCTGAATGCAACAGTTAGCGCCTATCATGACGCCATCACCGAGTACCACTTCTCCCTCGAAAAGCGCATTGATATCTATGACCACATCTTTACCCGCGGTTAACGTGCCTCTGAGATCAAAACGGGCTGGATCCATAATGCGGGTTCCCTGCTTCATCAACCCCTCAGCCAGATCTCTTTGATAACTTCTTTCCAGTTTATTAAGCTGGCTTTGATCGTTCACACCTTGTACCTCGATTGGATTAGTGGGTTGCACAGTCTCAGGTATTACGCCTTCTGCAACCGCCATGCTTACAATGTCTGTTAGGTAATACTCACCCTGTGCATTGTCATCAGACAAACTATTCAGCAATGGTTGTATCAACCTGCATTGCAGTGTCATGATACCGGTACTGATTTCGCGTATTTCTCTTTGTTGTCTGGTAGCATCCTTATGTTCCACAATACCCTGTACATGCCCGTTCTCACCTCTTGTTATGCGCCCATAACCATCTGGATTGTCCAGGTCGACAGTCAGTAGCCCCACGGCTGCGTCCAGGTGGATCAATTTAGACAAGGTAGCGACACTCGTAAGCGGCACGTCGCCATAGAGAATAAGTAGCTGACAATCCGATGCACAGTGAGGTAGAGCCTGTTTAACGGCATGGCCGGTACCGAGCTGCTGTTCCTGCAGGACCCAGTTAATCTCCTTAAAGTCACCACATGATTCTCTGACCTTATCTCCCTGATGACCGATGACCACATGGATTTTTGCAGGTCCTAGTTGCCGGGCGGTTGTCAGTACGTGATGCAGCAACGGCCGACCTGCCAACGGCTGCAGCACCTTGGGAAGATCAGAATACATGCGGCTACCGGATCCGGCGGCGAGAATAATAGCTTCAAGTTTGTTGGACATGTTCCTTATTACGACAACTACATTACTGATGAGTGCGGCTGTGCATGAATTTTCTGCTTGATCAGTTTAACCCGCTTATCCCACCAGTGGCGAGCGTTATCACGCCTAGTGGCGAATGTTAATCACGCCTATAGCGAGCGTTATCACGCCT
>JASJXV010000221.1 GCA_030123805.1 Gammaproteobacteria bacterium | reverse complement strand
AGAACAGCCAGCAGATCTCCCAGTTCGCTGATCATCTGATGGATCATCTGCTTGTACTGGGTCGCGTCATTGTTGCAATCAGCACCGGAGAGTTGCTGTCTTGCGCCACCGATGGTAAATCCCTGATCGTATAACAGCGCGCGGATCTGGCGGATCAGGAGTACATCCTGGCGTTGATAATAACGGCGGTTGCCGCGTCGCTTGACGGGTTTTAATTGCGGGAATTCCTGCTCCCAATAGCGTAGCACATGTGGTTTTACACTACAGAGTCCACTGACTTCACCAATCGTAAAATATCGCTTGCCCGGAATCGGCGGCAATTCAGCGTTATGATCTGGGTCCAGCATACGCTTCTACCCTTGCTTTTAGCTTTTGCCCGGGTCTGAAGGTCACGACACGGCGGGCAGTGATCGGAATTTCTTCACCGGTTTTTGGATTTCGGCCTGGTCTCTGGCTCTTGTCGCGAAGATCAAAATTCCCGAATCCGGAAAGTTTGACTTGTTCGTTCGCTTCGAGAGACGCTCGAACTTCCTCAAAAAAGAGTTCCACTACTTCTTTGGCTTCTCTCTTGTTCAATCCAAGCTCTTCGAATAGCCTGTCAGCCATTTCAGCCTTGGTCAAAGCACTCATGCATCAATTCCTCAAACTGGCTCCAAATTGATCATGTAGGGATGTCACCACCCGATCAATGGAATCACTAACTTCCAGATCTGTAAGAGTGCGTGATGGATGCTGATACGTCAACCCCAAAGCAAGACTTTTTCGTGTAGGATCAATGCCTTTGCCGGTATATACGTCAAATAACATGAGGTTTTGCAGGTAATCCCCGGCATTCTCGCGGATATTTGCCAAAATTTGGTCTGCATGGATATCCTGGTCCACAAGGATGGCAATATCACGCCGAATTTCGGGAAATTTGGACAATTCTTGCTGATCGGGCAATTTCCCGGAAATCAGGAGTGCCACGACCAATTCAAACAGAAATACCGGTTCATCTAATCCCAGTTGTGCCTGAACGCGGGGGTGCAACAACCCCAAATAGCCCAATTTTTCACCGTTGCGGCTGATTTCAGCGGCTTGACCCGGATGCAGCACCGGGTGATCTACGGGCTGGAACCGGAACGAATCCGAATCACCGGTCAACGCAAATATCGACTCAAGATCACCCTTTACATCGAAGAAATCCACTTGTTCAGCCGCTTCCGACCAGGATTCAGGCAGTCTTCGCCCCATGGCAACGCCTGCCAGTACTTTTTCCTGCTTTATCTGTTTAAGGTCAATCTCTGCCTGGTTGGCTGGCTGGATGAACCGCAAGCCGGTTTCGAACAAACGGATCCGGTCCTGTTGGCGATTTTTATTATAAATCAATGCCTTAACCAGACCCGGCCAGAGGGTTGAACGCATCACGGACATATCGGCAGAGATCGGATTGGCCAGGGCGATGGGCTCGTTAACCGGATCAAGCAGGGATTGGGCACCGGCGTCGACAAACGAATAGGTAATCGCTTCCTGATAACCCCGGCTAACCAGTTGATCACGGATTTTGCTAAGGGTCACTTCGGTTTCTGCCACATGCGCCATATTGAGATCCGATCGCGGCACCGTCACCGGCAGATTGTTGTACCCATAAATACGGCTGATCTCTTCAATCAGGTCCACTTCCAGCTCGATATCGAAGCGGTGGGTAGGAGCATGGACCAGCCAGCAGATTTCACCGTCTTGCTCGGATTTTTCGTGCTCAAATCCCAGCCGTGTGAGCATTTCGTCCACTTCCGGGTCTGATACGTGAATACCCAGCAGGCGGTTGATGCGTGCGGAACGGAGTTTGACCCGGTTTTGATTAGGCAGATCCTCTTCTGACAGGGTCTCCACCAGAGGACCCGCTTCGCCACCGGCTATTTCCAGTATCAATTCTGTTGCGCGCTCAATGGCTTTTACCTGAATGCCATAATCCACACCCCGCTCAAAACGATGTGAGGCATCTGTAGTCAGGCCATAGGAGCGCGCCTGCCCAGCCATCACCATGGGTGAGAAAAAGGCGCTCTCGAGGAATATGGTGCAGCTACCCTCGGCTACGGCTGTATCCATCCCCCCCATGATCCCTGCTATGGCGATGGGCCCGGAATCATCGGTTATCAATAGTGTATTTTCTTTGAGCGCAATCTCCTGGTCATTGAGTAATTTGATGGACTCGCCCTGTGCCGCCAGACGAACGTCAATCCTGCCTTGCAATCGATCCAGATCGAAGGCGTGCATCGGTTGCCCCAATTCCAGCATCACATAGTTGCTGACATCGACTATGGGATCAATACTGCGCAGCTCACAGCGGCGAAGTTTTTCCTGCATCCACAGCGGTGTTGCGGCGTTCAGATTGATATTGGTGATGACCCGTCCCACATATCGCGGACAACCTGATGTGGCGCTCAGGCGAACAGGAAATGTGTTCTCGATGGTTGCCGCAACAGGCTTTATTTCACGGACCTTGACGTCGATATTGTTCAGGACGCCGACTTCACGTGCCAGACCCGTAATCCCCAGACAATCACTGCGGTTGGGTGTGAGATCGAGATCGATGACAACGTCGTTTAGCTGCAGATAATCAACTATGGATGCGCCGACCGGTGCATCCGCAGGTAGTTCCATCAGGCCTTCGTGGTGGTCGGAAATGCCCAGTTCTCTTTCGGAACAAAGCATGCCAAAGGATTCAACCTGCCGGAGTTTGGTTTTTTTGATTTTGACGTCTTCAATGCGAGCGCCAACCGGCGCAAAGGGTGCTTTCAATCCGACGCGTGCATTGGGTGCGCCGCAAACCACCTGCAGCAGTTCAGAGCCTCCGGTGGATACCTTGCAGACATGGAGTTTATCGGCATTGGGGTGCGCTTCGACGGCAATGACTTCTGCAACGATGATGCCTGCAAACGAACCGGCTACAGGCTCGAAGCCTTCGACTTCCAATCCTGCCATGGTGAGCTGGTCTACCAGTTCCTGAGTTGAAAGATCTGGATTTACCCACTCTCTTAGCCATTGTTCGCTGAACTTCATAATCTCGTCTTTTATATTGGATAATTATTGGCTCTGCCAATCGTAACAATGTTGG
>JASJXV010000114.1 GCA_030123805.1 Gammaproteobacteria bacterium | reverse complement strand
TATGAGTTATAAACACATCATTTACGACATTGATCGGGAATCTCATATCGCCACAGTTACTCTTAACAAGCCGGAGCGCCTGAATGCTATCGATAGCCAGGATCATAAGGATATACTCGCGATCTGTGAAAGGATTCAACAGGATGACGATGTCTGGGTCGTCATATGGACAGGGACAGGAAGAGGCTTTTGTTCCGGCGCTGATGTCGGTAAGGGACCTGCTCCCGCAGCGGTCGAAGACCAGGATCTGAATGAACTCCTAACCGAGGAATCCTGGATCTCCCGTCAGGGCAAGGCGCTTTACGCCATCGACAAACCGATGCTCGCCGCCATCAATGGCGTTGCAGCGGGTGCAGGGTTTTCACTGGCTCTGTGCTGCGATATGCGGATTGGTTGCGCCGCTTCGCGTTTTATCACAATCTATCAGGAACGAAGCCTGCCCCCGGAAGGCGGCATGTCATTCTTGTTGTCGAGAATAGTCGGCTTGAGCCGTGCCATGGATTTGTGTCTCACAAGCCGTCGGGTTGATGCCGATGAGGCGTATCGAATCGGTTTGCTGGACAGGCTGGTTAGTGAAGATGAATTGTTAGCTACTACCACTGAGATCGCACAACGAATGTGCGAACTACCACCGGCGGCAGTCC
This sequence comes from Gammaproteobacteria bacterium, assembly GCA_030123805.1. GTDB lineage: Bacteria > Pseudomonadota > Gammaproteobacteria > Pseudomonadales > Azotimanducaceae > JASJXV01. The sequence continues at coordinate 9,841 of JASJXV010000114.1, read as the reverse complement.
GGGTTTCAAAGCGAGCCATAAGAGCGGGTCTGGAAGCCAGCTTTCATGTCGCCAGTAACAATGAAACAAGATATGGTGGCCTGGCAAGGAGAGCCCGCAAGGATGCAGAGGAATCCATAAAGGCTTTTACGGAAAAAAGACACCCCAAATATATCGGACGTTGATTCGTCTGACCAGCTGGATCAGCGAGGAGAAGATAAAACCGGCAGCCGGACACATCAATGCCATGGAGGAAACGGGCAGAGCCATGATGGCCATGCTGAATCGCAAGACCATTGACAAGGTTGTGATCAGGATTCGGGAGACGGTTTAAAGAAACGCCGCTCCCCTTAACAACAGAACCTCATTGGTTCCGTCCTCTATCATTGAAGCACGTGCATCACGCATGATCTTTTCAATGACATATTCTTTGCTCAGGCCGTTGCCGCCGTGAATCTGTACCGCTTCGCTGGCCACCAGAAAGGCGGTTTCTGTCGACAGTGCCTTGGCACTCACCGCATGTGCCAATGATCCCGGGGGATTATTGAGGTTGTAAGCCATAGTCCGGCGGGATAGAGAACGTGCGGCTTCAACCATCTGGAACATCTTCATCAGCTTCAATTTGATATTCTGATGCTCCATGATGGGCACACCACCTTGTACTCGTTCACTGGCATATTTAATTGCTTCATCCAGTGCCGATTTGGCCACTCCGCCGAAGGTGACACTCATCCCGGTGTTCGCACCGGCCCAGATATTCTCTCCGATGATGGTATTAGCCTGACTCGTGTCCGGCACAATCATATATTTTCTCGGTATGGTCACTTCATCCAGAAAGATCTCGCCCTGATTCAACGCTCGTTGTCCCAGTTTGTCCAGCGGTGGGCCTCTGCGAATGCCTGGCAGATCCAGTGGCAGAATACAGATACCGGTACCGTGCATGCCCTGTTCCGGTTCCAGACTGACATGCAGCGATGCATGGGTCGAGATGGTGCCATTACTCACCCATGACGATTTCTGACCGGTGAGAATGTATTCATCACCTTGCTTAATTGCCCTCACGCCGGGTGCCATCCTGGGATTATTGCTGGTGGGTTCCCCTGCCATGATCCAGTCGGAACCATGATCCGGTTCTGTAATAGCCCAGCAGCCAATCATCTCTGCGTTCTTGTCTTCCACATAAGCTCTTGCCCATCCTTGCAGTTCCGGATCATCCGACATGGCCGCATAGGCAAATGGACTACCCGTTACTGCCAGGCTGATGGCCAGACCACTATCGGCATATCCAATGCCTTCGCCAATCAATATGCTACTGAGCATACTGACCTCACCGGCCATTCCGCCAACGGATTTGGGTAGTCTGAACTTGTGCAAGCCCAGCTCCCTGTAGGCTCGATGCACATCCCAGAGTTCCGAGTCTGCAGCTATGACATCTGCAGGATCCGCCAGCTTGTCCAGTCGTATCCCTGCAGGTCTTACCACTTCTTCGCCGAAACGCTGCACCATGTCTTTAATGGCAGTCTCGTCCTCCGTGAGATTGATGTCCAAATCAGGATAGTTCATACGCTTTGCTCCGTTGTAGTCTTGCCTAATTACGCTCTTCAAGAATGTGTTAACCAGTGATACCAGCTTCCATCGGCCAATTCAATGGCAGAGATCAAGTGATTTGAAGCAAACAGCCCGCTAACAGGTTTGCGCTTGGCGAAACCAAACCGAACTGGCGGCCATAGTTTGTGCAGCAAACTGTGAGAGCCCTCTATGTAAGCACAGCAAGTCGGAACTGCTGAAATACTATTAGACTCAATGCATCCACCCATGCTTCTATTGACTCATGCAAGAGACAGCAAAGTTTGTAAGAAGTGATATGACCCGAGGTAGTATCGGTCAGCATTTGCTCTATCTGACCATTCCGATGTTTCTTGGCATGTCTTCAATGATCTTTGCCTGGATGGTGGAGACCATTTACATAAGCATTTTGGGAGCGAGAGAGCTGGCGGCAGTCAGTTTCACCTTTCCACTGATCATGGGACTTTCCGGCATAGCCATGGGCATCGGAACGGGCGCTTCATCCGTTATAGCCCGCAAGATGGGCACCGGGGACCGTGATCGTGCAGAGATCATCTCGACGCACTCGCTGGTTTTGTCCTTCCTGATCGTGATGTGTCTGGTCGTCATAGCTTATCTGTATCTTGAAGAGTTTTTCCGCCTGATCGGCACACAGCCGGAGATACTGCCACTGGTGATTGAGTACATGCAGGTGTTTCTGATCAGTGTGCCGCTGTTTGGCATACCGATGGTTGCCAGTAGCATTCTGCGGGCTGTAGGAAATGTGAAAATTCCCGGCTATGCCATGGCCGGTAGTTCACTGCTGACCATTGTGATAGGTCCCATCATGATATTTGGGCTGCTGGGATTTCCCCGGCTGGGATTGGTGGGCTCCGCATGGGCAGGGGTAATCAGTGGATCGGTTCGAATGCTGGTCATATTTTATGTCGTAATTGCCCAGGAAAACCTGATTCGGTTCAGAAACCCCCACTGGCACGAAATGATCCAGTCCTGGAAATCGGTACTTTACATCGGACTGCCATCCATGTTGAGTAGTCTGATTGGACCCACTAGCCTGGGTATTATTATCTGGTTGCTGGCAGCGCATGGCCCTGAGGTGGTTGCAGGATTTGGTGTCGCTTCACGAATTGACATGTTGGCGACCATGTTGCTTATGTCACTTGCCTCCAGTGTCGCTCCATTTGTCGGTCAAAACTGGGGGGCTCGAAAAACTGACCGCGTAAAAAAAGGTTTGAGTATGAGTTACCGGTTCTCGCTGATCTGGGGAGTGATCTGCTTCCTGATTCTGGGACCTTTTGGCGATGAAATCATTCTGTTGATCAATGGCGATGCCACGGTCGTTAAATCTGCCGCTTTGTACCTGTTGATCGTCCCCATCAGCTATGGATTTATGGGAGTTGGAATGATATCGGGCTCCTGCTTTGTGGCACTGGGCAAGCCCATGCCGAACCTGATTATGTCGATCATGCGGATGGCGGTGGTGTACATTCCTCTGGCACTGCTGGGTGACTACATCTGGGGTTATCCGGGGATATTTATAGCCACTGCGCTGGCAAATTTTATAATGGGGATGGTTGCCTGGCGCTGGAACAGAGCAGTGCTGAGGACCGAAATTGCTAAATTATAGTTTGGGCTTGTCGAAGCCAAATCGAACTGGCGGCAGCAGTTTGTGCGGCCGGGTGATCCGGTGGTTCGGCGTCTCGGAACCGTAGCAGATTTACTGATCCTTAACTTCTTCTGTAATTTGCACCTTCTTCGGCTTTAGACATATCCATTAGTTCATCCTGATCCTCGATCAGATTTTCCAGCGAAGCATCGACACCATAGGCAACGCCATCGTTATTGAAGATGCTGGCAACACTGAATCGACCACTACCGGCCTGTACTATCCTGCCGGTTGGCGCTTCATCACGGCAGAGGAAAAGCACGGCTGGTGAGACTAAAACGGGCGCTCTCTCCGGGTCAGGATTATCCAGGTCCTCGTCCCTTCCGGGAACGGTATTGGTCAGACGCGTTGCCGCAGCCGGTGCAAGGCAGTTTACCTTGATGTTATGGGAAGCGCCTTCCAGGGCGAGTACGTTCATGAACCCGAGCATTCCCATTTTAGCGGCGCCATAATTCGCCTGGCCGAAGTTGCCATATATACCTGATGTTGAACTTGTAAATACAATACGCCCGTAATTCTTCTGATACATGATGGGCCAGGCAGCATGAGTGACATAAGCAGTTCCATTCAGGTGCACATCGATGAGCAGATCCCAATCATCCAAAGTCATATTCTTGAATGATTTGTCGCGTAGAATCCCGGCATTGTTGACCAGAATATCGATTGTGCCATAGGCGCTCACGGCATCATCGATAATGCTCTTGGCACCGGCGCGGTCAGACACAGAAGCCTTGTTGGCAATAGCCTCTCCGCCTGCTGCTTTTATTTCCGCGACCACCGCATCAGCCATGTCACCCGAACCCACACCATCGGCGCTCCCGCCAAGATCGTTGACGACCACCCTGGCTCCTCGCTTGGCAAATTCCAGCGCATGCGCTTTACCCAGACCACCGCCCGCACCTGTGATGACTACTACCTTATCTTTAAACTCTGACATGTTGTTTCCTCTCTGATTAATTACAGATTTTTGGTAATTCAGTTGCCTCTTATTCTAACGACCAGATAAGAGCGCAGTTGTATGTGAGTGCATGATTACAAGTTCGGGCCGCCTAATCGATACGCAGTTTTTCAGAATCTATTTGCTCCCTGACATACTCTTGCTTTTCTTTGGTTATGGGAAAACTCCATATCAGCCAGGCAGACCAGGAAAGAAAAAATATTGGTACTAACGTGTAGGTGTAATGCAATGCTTTCAGACCGCCTGCATCATTTTCAACCGTGGGGTCGAATCCCAAAAATTGTAATAAGGGTAATGTTAATCCTGCAGCGATTGCCAGGGCCAGTTTGTCGGCCATACCCCATAAGGCCATGAACAAGGCACCCCTTTGTTGGCCACTTTCCAGCGTATCCTGATCAATAACATCGGCGGCCATCGATGGCACCAGCACGGCACCCAGGTTAGCCACTAACCCGGCAAAAATCTGTATAAATATGTAGTATCGGTATTGACCCGGCTCCATCAACAGAACCGTGCTGAAGACGGCAATCATCATCATAGACAAACTAGCCATCAGCTTGTGTTTATTATACTTGCGGGCAAGTCGAACAATAATTGGAGTACCGACCAGACCGAAGCCAAAATAAACCAGCAGTAACGCAGACCATTGTTTGGTGGTGGCACCCAGATAATAAGCCAGGAAGAAGACGTAGAGCGTACTGATACAATACCAGCCGATATGATTGGTGACACCGGCCGCCATCAGCCGCATAAACGGTTTGTTGTTCCATACCAGTTTCAGAGCCAGTCTCAGATTCAGACTACTTTTCTGTGCGAATTTGGGCTGCGGCACAACAAAGAACAGCAGCGGACCAAACATACACAGACAGCCCACAGCCGACCATGCCAGAATTCGGAGCATCGGTTGCAGACTGCCTTCTGTTTCCGGGGCCAGTGAGGGAAATCCGGAACTGGCAAGATACGCAAGCACCAGTGGCAGCGACATTGCCATGAGTAATCCGGCTGTACCGGCCAGAGAACGGGCGCCGGTTATTTTTGATCGCTCATGGTAATCGGGAGAGAGCTCCGCAGCCCAGGCTGCCAGAGGAATGCTGATTAGTGTCCAACCAAAATAGAGCGCCGCAACTGCCAGGAACAGATAGATGGTGCTGACTTGTCCCGGCGGATCAAATACTGCAATTGTAGCCAATCCCATCACGGGTAATCCAAACAGCACCCACAGACTTCTACGACCATAGCGACCAGGGGTCGCATCAGACAGAGTACCAATCAGCGGATCGGTGACAACGTCCGTTACCCGGGTCAGCAGAATGACGATGCCGATGGTCGCCAGACTGATACCCAATTCACCGGCATAATAGGGTGTCAGATACAAACCAAGAGGTAGCCCGCCCATTGCGAGAGGAATACTCAGCAGAGAAAAAGCAATCAACTCGCGTAGTTTTAATTTCATCTTCAAACTCCGTAAAGACTTGTGTGGCTACCTGTCATAAACGCATCACCAGCTTCGGGTAATCGATATCTGGGATTTAATAGACTAACAATATTGATTAGTGCGGTATCCATGCAGAACCTTTATATTCCAGCTTGGATGCAATCAGTAATGTAAAGTATTACCAATCAAAATACCATAAGGCACCCGTAAACCAACTATCGATGATAGTCACATGACATAATTGCAGGTAGACTCTAAGCGGCAAAATAAATCGGGATATGAATTATGCGTATGCAAGGCGGTGGCTGATGCAAACTACATACAAGAATGTCCGGGAAGCATTCCATTCAATACCGGAACGAGCGTCTGCAATTCCATCGGCTTCGTATAGGGGATTAGCGCACGATTGGTCAATCCTCCTGATTGCCGATAGTGCAAGAGTATGCCTGCAGAATAACAATGGATCCTATGCTGTGAATGATTCCATCGACAGCGAATCGGTGCAGCTGAAACTGACAGCAAGTGACGAAGATTGGCTAATGCTATTTTCTGATGAACCACCGGCAGGATTACAGACCTTATTTGGCGGGGTGATGTCCGCACGGGTATCGGTTGAAGGTGATACCCTGTTTTTCGATCAAAATCTGTTTCTGTTGGAGCTTTTGTTAGGCACCCTCAAGGCAGTAGACCCGGAGCCTGTCACAGCAGGTGTACCACAGCTTGAGAACATTACCGGACGTTACATCAATCTGACCCACCAGAGCCTGGCATATCGGGTTTACTTCGAAGAAGCCGGTTCCGGAATTCCATTACTTTGTTTGCATACTGCTGGAGCCGATGGTCGACAATTCCGGGAAATACTGAAAGATCCACTGATCACAGAGAACTATCGTGTGATCGTTTTTGATCTGCCCAGGCACGGTAAGTCTGCACCCCCGGCCGGTTTCATAAAGAATCCCTATCTGCTGACGACTGAATTCTATGTATCCTTTGTGATGTGCATGGTCGATGCCCTGCAACTGCAGCAACCGGTCATAATGGGCTGCTCGATCGGTGGCCGCGCCGTATTACATCTGGCGTTGGCGCATGCTGATAAGTTCAGGGCCGCCATCGGATTACAGTCAGCTCTGTTCGCGGATGCAGGAGATAATTCAGCATTCAGCGGTAGTCGAGTAGCGTCTTTGTATCGACCCGATGTGAATAGTCAGGAATTGGCGGCAGCCCAGGTTGCGGGAATCATGGCGCCCAATTCGCCGGACAAACACAAATGGGAGACACTCTGGTATTACATGCAGGGTGGTCCAGGCGTGTTTCTGGGGGATCTCTTTTACTATTTCATTGATGGCGATTTGCGCAACGGATTGGCCAAGAATATAGATACCGACCAGTGTCCACTCTATTTGCTTACCGGTGAATATGATCTATCGGCCACGCCGGAGATGACGGCTGAACTTGCCGATGAAGTTAATGCGACTCATTTCGAAGTAATGAAAGGCCTGGGACACTTCCCCATGTCTGAAAATCCCGACCTCTTTAAGAGTTATCTAATGCCCGTGCTGGATAATATTAGAGAAAAGGGGACAGATTAGGAGCTTGCCCGATGGCGCCGTTTGAGTTCCGCCTGAATATCGGTATGCCGTTCCCGGGTCAGATTGTATTGAAGATAAAAGCCGATGGCGATGAGTCCGGGAATTACCGCAATCGGGCCATCCACTAATCCCAGTTTGAATAAGACCTCTGGATCAATGGTGCCAGGTTTAGCGCCTGCGGGAAATTCAATCAAATCAATGGCAATTCCAGCCAGAAGGTGACCCAGCCCGGATGAGGCTTTGGCGAAGAATGATCTGGCGGCGTAAAAAATGCCTTCCTGACGCCTGCCGGTAGTCAGTTCATGCTCATCTGTAATATCAGCCAGGGCGGACATAACACTGATGAGCAGAATCATACCAGCGGTGGTCCAGAGCACGTAAAAGCCAAATAAGCTCGGAAACAACCTGGACGAACCGTTTTCCGGAAAAATGCCCGCTATTCTCAGCAACACCGGTGCACTGGAAAATATGCAAAGGAAAATCAGCCCCCCGACAATGGTTGGTTTTTTATCGAATCTCTGGTGCAGGCGTGCGGTAACAATCGCTCCGATTACGGGGCCTATAAGAAGTCCCAAACCAAAATATTTCAGTTGACCGGGAAGCAGCTCCCAGAAATAGATGTTCATATGAACATCAATGGTACCGCGAGTTCCAAGGGTAGCACTCAATAACAGATAACCGATCAACAGAAACAGGTAATTCCGATTTTGCAGCGCCGACCGGGTATCCCGCGCAAACTCGCGCATGCTGAACCCGGGAATATCTCTGGGTGGTTGGGGTAGACGTGGAACCAGCTTCAAGGTGAGCAGAGCGGAGGCGAGCATAAACAAACCGCCCATAATTGCTGCAGTGATTGCCAGTACAGGATAGGCCGAGAGATTGAGCAAACCATTGCCATATTCCTCTTTAAAGCTCGAAAAGTAACTCATCCCGATAAAATAGGTAGCCGCCCCGGCAATCGCTCCGAACAGCATGTTGATACTCATGACACGCGTTCTTTCGGTGAAGTCGCTGGAAAGTTCTGCACCCAGGGCAAGATGGGGAACGTGGAACAGTGTCATGGATGATCGCATTAGAACAACTATTCCCGTAAGCCATAGAAACAGTCCTGTCTCTTGCAGGCCGTCCGGTGGCGAATAGATCAGGAATAAGCACATCATTACGGGGAGGGGGGCAACAAACATGAAGGGGTGCCGACGCCCCAGTTTGGATTTCCATCGGTCAGAAAGAGAGCCGATCAGGGGGTCGGTAATTGCATCCACTATCAAACCGATGGTGATGGACAAGCCAGTTAAGGTGCCGGACAATCCCAGCAAATTTGTATAGAAGAAGAAATTGAAGGAATTGAATGCGACGCCGATGATCGTTTCCGAACTGGCGCCAATCGCATAGAAGATCTTCATTGCGCCCGGGACCCGATCTGGATAGGCGCTGATAGTAGAAGAACCTTCCGAAATGTCGCTATGCTCCGACATTTCAACCACTTGACGAATTCCTGAAGAGGATAATGCCTGTTACTCCCGGTAATACACTTGCTTAATTTGTCCCTAAAAAGTCAGATCATTGCCTTCAGAGCGCATCTGCCTCGCTGTACCCACCAGTTGCGGATCTGGCTCACCCACCGTGGACGGGTCTTTCGTCGGATAATCAAGATTGTGCAGGAAGTGTTTCATGCAGTTGATTCTGCCTCGCTTCTTGTCGTCCGATCTGACTATATACCAGGGAGCGTCTCTCGTGTCGGTGTGAAAGAACATGACATCCTTGGCTTCGCTATACGCCTCCCACTTGGAAAGGGATGCCAAATCGATCGGGCTGAGTTTCCATTGTTTCAGCGGATCCGTTTGGCGTGATTTGAAGCGTCGAAATTGTTCTTCCCGTGTCACAGAGAACCAGTATTTAAACAACAGTATGCCGCTATTTACCAACATGCGTTCAAACTCAGGTGCCTGGCGAAGAAATTCCAGGTGCTCATGATCGGAACAGAATCCCATGACCTTTTCCACGCCGGCTCTGTTGTACCAGGAACGGTCGTAAAGAACTATCTCTCCTTTAGTCGGAAGGTGCTCAATGTAGCGCTGAAAATACCAGGAATTTCGCTCTCTTGCGTTGGGTTTTTCCAGCGCCACAACCCGTGTGCCCCGGGGATTCAGATGCTCGGTGAAGCGTTTGATGGTGCCACCCTTGCCAGCGGCATCCAGACCTTCGAAAATGATAACGATTCGCTGCTTGGTGTCCTTGACCCAATTCTGTGCCTTAAGAAGTTCAATCTGTAATTCCAGTTTTTGCTGATTGTATTCGGGGTTGGAGATTTTCGTTTTATACGGATAAGAGCCGTCAGCATTCCAGGGGATATCCGGATTTTCAGCATCCAGGTCGAATACAATGCCTCTGTTTGTCTTTTCAGGGGGCTTCTCCTTGCCACTCGTCTTTTCCGCGATGATTTTCAATTCAGTTGGAGATGTAGAATCCATAAATTCTCACCATTCAGAGTTTCCTGGCGGTTAGTTAGTTCCTGTCCGTAAAGTGCTATATTTAACCAGTATTCACAAAACATCAAAATTGTTAGAGTTACAAATCAAGCACTTACCAAGGAACTAACGCCTGCGATTTTTGAATCCGGTGGGCCGCATCCGGTGGGCCGCATCCGG
>JASJXV010000113.1 GCA_030123805.1 Gammaproteobacteria bacterium | reverse complement strand
ATGCCGTTTATGCGATCACTACTGACAAGAGCGAGAAGTATGCGTTACGAGTACACCGCTATAATTATCATTCGGATGCCGAACTGGAGTCGGAATTGACCTGGATGAAAGCGTTGAATGAAGCGGGGATCTATACCCCTGCTGTTATTCCTGCACTGGATAACGCCCTGTTCAAGTCGGTACAGAGTGACAGCGTGCCGGAACCAAGACAGTGTGATCTTCTGAGCTGGGTCGATGGTGAACAGCTAGGCTCCGTTGAACAAGGTGTGGCAGGAGATGATGCTGCCTTGCTACAGAGTTATCATCAGGTCGGCGAACTGGCTGCCCGAATACACAATCAGGCGAACGCATGGAAACTACCTGCTGGCTTCACGAGACATGCGTGGAACCTGGAAGGGTTGGTTGGCGAAGCACCCGTCTGGGGACGATTTTGGGAACTCCCTGCATTATCGCCGGAGCAGCAAGAAATCATTCTGCGAGCACGCGAATTGGTGCGCAAGCGACTCATTGATTTCGGATCAGCGAGCGACCGTTACAGCCTGATTCATGCCGATTTAATTCCTGAAAATCTGATGCTGTCGGGTGATACCGTCATGTTGATAGATTTCGATGATTCAGGTTTTGGTTGGCACTTGTTCGAGTTGGCAACATCGCTGTTTTTTCTTATGCACGATGACCGCATCGATGAGATATCCGCCGCTACAGTGCAAGGTTACCGAAAACACCGTGCGCTACCCGATGAACATCTTGAAATGCTGCCGGTATTCTTTTTAGCACGTGGTTTGACCTACCTGGGCTGGGCGCACACACGCAGTGAAACGGAAGCAGCGCAGGCCATGACCGCGGTTATTCTCGAGGCTGTGTGTGAAATGGCGGAACAAGTTTTAATGACATAAAAAGGGTACAATTCTTCCCGATCGTTGGAGAATTGAATTAATTCGAAGGAGCCGATTAATGAAAAAATTCGTGCTGGTTAGTGTGGTTCTGATTGTTGGCGCCCTGATTGTTTATATGCTGAATCGTCCAGATAAACCAGAGCCCAGGATAGTGGTAGCAGATCCGGCTACCACCAGAAACATTACGACGGGTGATGTGGTCGGATTTACAGATTATTACGGCAGTCATGCCTGGCTGGGGATTCCTTTTGCCCGGCCACCTGTCGGAGACCTGCGCTGGAAAGCGCCAGTTGCAGCTAAACCGTGGCAAGGGATCAGAGAGGCTTTAACAGTGGGCAGCGCATGTACTCAAATTGGCAATGTGCTGAGCGGCGCGGAACCGGAAGCTTACGGTTTGCCTGATGGCTCTGAAGACTGTCTGTATCTCAATATCTGGTCACCAGCGACTCCGAGTGAGACACCAGCCGGGGAGGATCGATTGCCCGTCATGTTCTGGATTCACGGCGGCGGTAACAGCATAGGCCATGCCGGATCCGCCAGTTACAATGGCGCGCGATTGGCGACAAAACACAAGGTGGTACTGGTTTCCGCGAACTATCGGTTAGGTCCCTTCGGCTGGTTTACCCATCCTGCGCTTCGCGAAAACGCATCGGCTGCAGACAATTCCGGAAATTACGGCACGCTGGACAACATTCAGGCACTGCATTGGCTGCAGGATAATATAAGCCAATTTGGCGGTGATCCCGGTAATGTCACTATTTTCGGCGAATCGGCGGGTGCCCGTGACGTGCTGACCATGATGGCTTCGCCGCTTGCAGCAGGTCTTTATCATCGGGCGATTGTTCAGAGTGGCGGCTATGCCGTCAGCGATCTGGCCAGTGCCGAGAATTATTCGGATGATGCCGCGCCGGGGCATGAATCCAGTTCTCGGGAAGTAATAAACAGGCTTCTGGTCAAAGATGGTATCGCCGCTGACAGGGACGCAGCAAAAATACACCAGGATCAAATGAGCCATGCTGAAATTGCCGCCTATCTAAGGGGGAAATCAGCGGTCGAGATCCTGGGTGGTTATGAGGAGTCAACCGGCAGTATGTTGAGTATGCCGCAGATATTTGGCGATGGTCACGTGTTGCCAGAAGGTGAAACCAATTCGTCACTGTTTCTTGATACGGCTAATTACAATGTTACGCCAGTCATCCTCGGCACCAACCGGGACGAAGCCAAACTCTTTATGATGCTGGCCGCTGATTCTATTAACCGCATTTTTGGCATTCCCTGGTCATTCAAAGATGAAGCGGCCTATGAACGGGACAACAGGTATGCCACCGATGCCTGGAAGATAAGGGGAGTGGATGACATCGCCAGCAACCTGAGAAAAGCACAGGGCGATTCTGTTTTTGCGTATCGATTTGACTGGGATGAAGAAAGAAGTATTTTTGGATTCGACATGGGTAAAGCTCTGGGAGCAGCACATGGCTTTGAGATCGGCTTCGTGTTCGGAAATTTCAGGAGTGCCTTTGGCCTTAATCTATATGCCGAGGACGGCATTCCGGCTCGCGACAAACTCTCCGACAGCATGATGTCCTACTGGACCGAGTTTGCTTACAATGGCAGTCCCGGCATGGGTAGAGATGGCGCCGAGGTGGAGTGGAAACCCTGGCAAAATGGCGATGAAAATACTGACCGGCTAATTATATTTGACACAGACCGTGATCAGGGTATTCGAATGGCGCCGGATTGGCTGAGTATTGCTAAACTAAAAGTGACATTCCTGGCCGACACCAGCTATGCGACCCGGGAGGATTATTGTAAAGCGTACAAACAAATATTCAGAGGGGACGCGTTTGATCAGGAGGAGTATGATAATCTTGGCTCAGAAGGTTGTTGATGCTCCGGCTATATTGACTGTTGTGGCGGCTTTAGAAATGTTGTGCCGCAGATTACCAATGTAAAGGAAATCTGCGGCATAATTTTTGCAGCACGCAACACACTAGCGAGTCTTCTTTTTGCGTTTGTTGTCATACATCAATTGATCCGCTTCAGCTAACAGATCTTCGATAGAGGCATGTTGGTCCGGGATATAGGCAACGGTACCCACACTGTAACCGACCGAATATTCATGGAGTTTATTCCGGGCGCTGATCGCGTTGTTCAGGTTTTCCAGGGGGCGGTCAATATGATCCGCATTGGTACCTGTCAGAAACACGCAAAACTCATCACCACCGAGCCTGGCGATGACATCTGAATTGCGAAATTCTTGTAGCAGAATCTGGCCGATGTCGATCAGTACCTTGTCGCCTTCGGCATGCCCATAGGTGTCATTTACGTTTTTGAAGCCATCCAGGTCGAAGAACATTAATGTTGCGGCATTCTGGAGTCGTTGGCACATGGCTATTGCATGGCGGGCTATTGCCTGAAAGCCGCGGCGGTTCGAAAGACCTGTTAAATCGTCAACGGTGGCGATATTTTGTACAGTGAACTCGCCCTCTACCATCGTCCCCAGATCGCGCAGTAATTGCAGATCGGCTGCACCCAGTTTTCTGGGTTTGTAATCGAGTATACACAGAGTTCCGATGCAGGCACCCTTGCTGGTCTTTATGGGGCAACCGGCATAGAATCGAATACCGGATTCGTTGTCTACCAGCGGACTGTTCTGAAATCGATCATCTGTATTTACATCTTCAACAACCATAATGTCGTCATTGAGAATCGCATAGTTGCAGAATGCAATGTCGCGTGGGGTTTCATTCAGCTCAAACCCCCTGTTTGACTTGTACCACACACGATCTTCATCGACCAGACTGATAAGAGCAATCGGTACGCCGAACACCCTTTGGGCGATGCGAGTATAGCGATCGAAACGCTCTTCAGGCTCGGTATCGAGTAGTCCAAGTGAACGTAGGGCTGCTAATCGGTCGGCTTCCATGGTTTGAATCCTTGCCAGTTTATGGTGAAATTACTTCCTACCCTGTCGGCCATAATGCAGATTATACGCTAATAAACATTTCTTGAACCCCAAATTGTAATGGAAATGTAAGTAAATAGAGCAATTCCGGGGCGGATTCCAGCAGGGATGTCAGGGCCTAATCTCGGAATATTGTCACCCGGGGTTCACCGCCAGGGCTGAATCCGGTGGCGATGAATCAAAGCCTTGAAGCATTTACTCCCCAGGTAGTACCCAGGCTGAGACAGCCGTTTGTGGACTTCATCTCGAGTGAAACACCGGTAGTACCTCTTCTGTAAAGGCATCGAATTCGTCCCACTCTATGGGTGGTCTGAAAGCAATATTCAGCCCCTTGATTCCGGTATCTGCATAGGCGCCGATACGATCAGTCACCTGTTGAACGGAGCCGAATAGCGAGCCCTGTGCTATTGGACTATCGGGTGGAGGCGCGCTTGTTTTGTCGGATCGCGAACTCATATAGAAACCGACATTGACGCTGGTCTCAATCTCGGCTGGGTCACGCCCGAGTTTTTCACACGCCTGATTGACGCTTTGTAAACGTACCGCCACCGATTCCGGGGACAGGTAGGGGAAATTAATCCCGTCTGCATACTTGGCCGCGAGTGCGGGTGTGCGTACTTTACCTCGACCACCCACCCAGAGTTTTGCACCAAGAGGCTTGGGGCTGGCTACTGCGCCTTGTATATCATAGTACTGACCGCCGAAATTTGTTTCCTCATCATCCCACAGGGATCGAATAATCTGCAGTGCCTCTTCCAGTTGATCCATGCGTTTCCCCAGGGGTGGGAAGCCATAGCCAAACTCACGAAACTCCTCTTCAAACCAACCGGCACCGATACCTATATCCGCTCGCCCACCGGAGAGATGGTCTATCGTGATGGCCGCTTTTGCCAGAACACCGGGGTTTCTGAACAAAGCGCAAAAGACCAGGCAGCCCACTCTTACATTCTTTGTCAACGCTGCGAGTGCGGCCATGCAAGCGACTGCTTCGAAGCATGGATTGTCTCTTGACTGCAGCGGATTGGCATAGAAGTGATCCCAGACCGAGATCCAGTGATATCCAGCCGCATCGGCTTGTAACCATATACGTTTCAGGTCTTCTATGGAAAGGTCTTGTGGTCCAGTGTGTACACCCAGCTTAATACCCATATTGACCCCTATCGCTGTGTTTTTGTTGTGCAGTCGCCAAAGAAGAAAGTGTTGCCACTGCGGCTATTCATTTACGCCGGTCAGCGCCGATATATAAACGCCGATCAATAATCGTATGCTCCTTCACGACCCACATGGAAGATCGCTTGAAATCGATAAATTTGCTTTCATCTTCAATCGCTGCGCGATTGGCATCGGCAGCTTCAGGTGTGGGTGCGGCACCTCGATCTACCCAGACTTCTGCATGACCCAGATAAGGTGGTGTCACGGTCCCGCGAGCCTCCCTTAATTGTTCGTCCAGGGCATGACCCGCTCTGTGCACCTGTAGATACCGGATAATACCTGAAGCGGGCGCATGTGAGCGAATAATGGGTCCATGATTGGTCAGCCAATAACGCCGAACCTCGTCCTCCGGCATGGATTCGATATGCCTGAGCGGAAAGTGAATTTTTATAATGTCGCTGTCAACGCTGGCGACTATATTTTCAGGGGTTGGATTAACCTGGGGATATTCATACGCCATATAAAGTGGTGAATTGGCAAGGTCGATAAATCGATTCTCATCTTCCAACAACGCAGCTCCGGCGGCAATGCCCGCTTCACTTTGCAGTGCTTCCATGAGTACATCTTCCTCCTCCCACCACAGCTCGGCAACACCGTCATAGGGAGGTTCCATTTCACCACCGCGCGCCTGGTTCATGGTTTCATTGAGCGGATCATCAAGGGTGTGATTTTGCACATATCGCAATATATTCAGATCCGATGAGTGGCTCGCCACGAGTGGGCCGTGTGTGTTCAGCCAGTAGGACTGAAATTCTTCTCGCGACATTTCGGCTTTGCGCCTTACATAAAATGTTAGTCGAATCATTGCCTTGCTCCCATAGTCTGATGATCTTGAATTTTATTATGTCTGCATTCTTATGCAGGTGCGATATGGAGGTCAAGGTGTATTAGCAATTCCGATACGGGTCAGGGACGGCCCATCTCTTGGCATCAAGCATGTTCTACTGATCAATAGCGTGGTTTCATGGGCGCATTTCGAAATGCACCAGCCAAGGGAGATACCTCGCTCCCGCCGGTGGCACGATGGTGAGAGAAATCATGTCTCTAATCTACACGTCATCTTAAAATCCGCACATCTGCAACTCTATGCGAACAATGCACTGAATATTGTGGGACTGCAATGATACCTACCCCTCTTCGCGGCGAACCGATAGTCTGATGTTCTGACGGGACCAAAGGTCTTTCAAGTGAGTACCGAGTAGCTACCAACATTTGATTTAATTCTGTGCGGGCAGGTAACATATGGCAATCAAGCTAATTTTCCCGGAGCACCAATTTGCGATGACAGATGCACACGCAGGTGGTTTGAAAGAACTGAAATTTGTTGTCAATGGGAAATCCAGGGCCATCCGTATTGACCCAGGCACACCTCTGCTCTACATCCTGCGTAATGAATTGGGATTATGCAGTCCTCGTTATGGTTGCGGTTCCGAACAGTGCGGCGCCTGTAAGGTAATTGTGGATGGCAAGATGGGGTTTGCCTGTACTCTTACAGCCGAAGAATTAGATGGCTGCGATATCAGGACTCTGGAAGGTCTTGCAGTGGATGGTTCCCTGCATGTATTACAGCAAGCATTTCTGGCTGAGAATGCCGCTCAGTGCGGCTATTGCGCCAGCGGCATCATCATGACCGCAGCCTTATTACTGGAAGAAAATCAGGCCCCCAGCCGGTCGGAAATCCAACAGGCGTTGGTCGGAAATCTGTGCCGGTGCGGTGCGCACAACCGGATTATCCAGGCCATCCAACGCGCTGCACAGGAGTTGTCAATTGAGTAAGGAACTGCCTGCAGCCCTGGCCCAGAACCCGGATCTGGATCGATGGTTATGCTTTGATGAGCATGAAACACTGACGCTGAGAACCGGTAAGGTAGAGCTGGGTCAGGGCATCAAGACGGCCCTGGCCATGATCTGTGCCGAAGAGCTGGATCTTGATTTGTCCAGGATCAGAGTGCAGTCAGGCGATACCGAGGTGTGTCCCAATGAGTTCATGACAGCGGGCAGCATGTCGGTTGAGGGGAGTGGTTCTGCCATACGACAGGTTTCTGCAGAAGCCCGTCACTATTTGATGCGCTTGGCTGCGGATCTGCTCAATGCCCCGTTTGATGAATTGGTCATTGAAAACGGTCATGTCAGGCATCCGTCTACAAATCGAAGTACAACCTATTGGGAGTTAATGGCGGGGAGACGGTTCGATCTGCAGGCATCTGGCGAGATTTCTCCGAAATCTGCAGATACGCATCAACTGGTGGGTACCCGGGTGCAACGGATTGACCTGTACGCCAAATTTACCGGACAGCCAGTATTCATCCAGGATCAGAATTTTCCCCGGATGGTACATGGCAGGATCTTAAGACCGCCTGGATATCTGCATACATTGCAAAGCCTTGCGGCTGACACAATCCGCGCGATGCCGGGCGTCTTATCGGTGCTGGTCGATGGCAGTTTTGCGGGCGTAGTGGCTGAAACCGAAATGCAGGTAATTGCAGCCAGAAATAAAATGCAGGCCCTGGCCAACTGGTCGCGTAACGGGCTCTTACCAAAACCCGAAGACATCCATGATTTCCTGACTTCTCATGTCAGTGTAAGCTTGCCCGTTGTTGATGGTATGCCGGTGGAAGAGCCTGTCCCGGCGATTATTCAGACCGAAGCTGCTGCAGTTCGGCTGGCGGCAACCTATACCAAACCCTTTCATATGCATGGCGCCATTGGGCCGTCCGCCGCTGTGGCCGAATGGCGGGAGGGTAAATTGAAACTGTGGAGTCACAGTCAGGGGCCGATGGTGGTACGTGGCGCTATCGCACAGGTACTGAAAATGCGCCCGGAAGATATTCATGTCATGCACGTGGAAAATGCCGGATGTTATGGCCACAACGGTGCGGATGACGCCGCGCTGGATGCCTGTATGTTGGCGCAGTCAGTACCGGATCGACCGGTACTTCTAAAGTGGTCCAGAGAGGACGAACATGCATGGGAACCCTATGGCCCGGCGATGGTTCTGAAACTGCAGGCTGATCTGGATGGCAATGGCAACATTACTGCCTGGAATCATGATACCTACAGCAATACACACATGGGCCGACCGATACCCTTTGGTAGTGTCTCGAACTTTATAGCTGCCTGGCACAAAGCGGAACCCATGCCCAAACCGGAGGCCAGACCGGGGATGGCTCTCCACGGCGGTATGCACAGAAATTCCGATCCTTATTACACCTTACCGCGCAAACGAATCATTAAGCATCTGGTGCAGGAAGCCCCGATCAGAACCTCATCCACGCGTGGCCTGGGCGCCTACGGGAATGTATTCGCTATTGAATCCTTTATGGATGAACTTGCGCATACAGCCGGGCTGGATCCGGTGGAATTTCGATTGCAGCATTTGCAGGATCAAAGAGCGATTGATGTTGTTAAGACAAGCATGGATGCAGCATTGAAAGCCCGTCGGCGAAACAGGGCTGACGCTAAGGCTAATGACAAGCGTGCGGCATATGGTCACGGCATGGCATTTGCCAGGTACAAGAACAGCAAATGCTATGTGGCGGTGTGCGTGGATCTGATGGTCAACACCGAAACTTCCGAGATCAAACTGATTCACGCAGTGATTGCGGCAGATGCGGGGCAGGTGATCGATCCGGATGGCTTGTCCAATCAACTCGAAGGGGGATTTATTCAGTCAGCCAGTTGGACCTTGAAGGAGCAAGTGAACTTCGATGAAAATGGCATCACCAGCAGGGACTGGGAAACCTATCCCATTCTAACGTTTCCCGAAATCCCAACGGTTGATGTCATACTGCTGGATCACCCGGAAGAGCCGAGTCTGGGTTCTGGCGAAGCAACTCAGGGGCCAACGTCTGCTGCTATCGCAAATGCAGTATTTGATGCAACCGGACTACGCTTGCGGGATATACCCTTTACGCCTGACAAGCTTGTTAGTGCCGCGCTTAAAAGTCGTTAGCACAGGTCGGGCGATAGCGGGTTGCGAAAAAGCTGTCGATATCAGCCAGGCGCTCAGGCCTTGTTGCGTTTAACCTGCCGATTCGATCCAGCCAACTGGCTTTGCTGTGTCCGGAAACAAGCGATGCGAATCCCTGCACCGAGACCTCAATGTCTATGGCGCCCGTTTGACCAGCTCTGCTCACTTTGCATGCTTCTCCAGTACTGCTGATTTGGTAGACGCCGGTATTCCAGGGACAGAGTTTATCTTCAATAATCTTAAGAATGACTTCGCCGGGAACGTCGTATTGACGACTTGCAAGGCAGGCTGCAACATCAATCACACGTAACCAGACGCCGTCCATTGTGCTTCGCTGGAGCACTCTTGGCTCCAGCAGCAAACCCGGAGCCGGGTCGTCTTCCGGCACATAGTGCCAATCAATTTTGCCGACAAGATCATGAGCGCAGAGATATTCCCACATCCCTTGATAGGCGTTTATATCAAGCCAGCAGAAATCCGAGAGGGTGAGCTTCTGATCAGGACCGGCGTTTGGTCCTTCCATCCACCTGGTTTGATATAGACCGTAAGCAGTGGGTTGTCCATCTTCATTCGAAAAGATGGCGATGTACTGTTTACGCTTGCCCTTGTCAGGCAGCATCGCCTCCCACATTCTGTCTACCCTGTGAATGAGCAGATTGCGATCCATGCAATATTGCCGATAGATGTTCTTGATGATCGGTAAAGCTTCTTTCTTTTCGTAGAGTCGCGTGGTTCCATGTACAGAGTTGCTCACTTGAAACCCCGCAAATCTTGGATCAAATGAGTATCTGACATGGGTGCTTGCCAGACCATAGCCAAATCGTTGGTAAATTGCACCCATGGAAGCCCAGAGTATTGCGACGGGTACGCCTTTTTCATGCTCTTGTATCAATGTGCGGATCATTAATTCACGGACAAGACCCTGCCGACGATAGCCTGGATTCGTCGCAACACCGGTTACGCCGGCCGCCAGCATGGTGTCGCCGTTGAAGCGCATTTTAAATGGAAATACCGCAGATGAAGCGATCATCTGGTCGTTATCGAAGGCACAAAGCGTCCACTCCGGGAGCATGCGTTCGTCATCTTCATCCGCATCCTGATCGGTAAACGCATATTTCATTAACGATGTGAACTGCGGTAACTCGGATTCGGTCGCTGGTCGGAACTGATATGATTTTTGGGTGCCCATTTCGATCCCTGATTTAAAGCTTGCGAGCCATTTGAGCACATTTAAGTTGCCATGTCGCCAGCCGAATCCACCACGATCTTGTGGCTTCAGAGAAAAAAGGGGACGAGAAAAAAGGGGACAGAAAAAAGGGGACGGAGGCATTTAAAAAAGAGGACGGAGGCATTAATTTATGATCAATTACCAGGGAAAAAAGGGGACGGAGGCATTAAATTATGATCAATTACCAGTATGTTGACTATTGGTAAAAATTTAATGCCTCCGTCCCCTTTTTT
>JASJXV010000029.1 GCA_030123805.1 Gammaproteobacteria bacterium | reverse complement strand
ACTAGTTAGATTTCCGGTGGAGTTTGGAATAGCGCAGCATGGTGAAATTGACCACCGGACCGGATTTATAAACCTCGCCCGAATCTATATCGCTGATCTGAAGCTGAAGCACATGTGTGCCTCGATCCAGGTTCTGTAGTTCGAAGGGGTTGCCGTCGTAGACGGCAATGACGTTGCCGTCCATGAGCAGCTTCAACTGGTGCTGCGGTGCTATACCCGGGGGTATGACCTCTACCGTCAGGTTGCCCGCGTTGTTACGAATAGTCTGCTGATCGATGGGGCTGCTGATCAGCAAAGTGTCGTAAATAACTGGCTGCTCACCCGGCGATTCTGACTTTATGCCTTCATATTCAATTGCTTCGCCGTCATTTCTGAATACTCCTGCCGGGAAGGTAATCGGGTCTTCAATTTTGACCTTTTCTGCACCAGAGGTTTCCCGATCGCTGAATACAGGATAGCCGGATTTGTCTACAGATTTATAGACGATAGTGCCTTCCGAAGCAAAGGCAGCTGAGGCAATGAGGTAGAGACAACCCAGGCAGAAAGTGCGAAGCATCAGTAGACTCCTTCGTATTGGTTCGGACTTCAGTAGAATTGTCCTTTTTTTAAAAGGCCGCAAAAAAAAGCCCACATCGGTGTACTGTATCAAACTAATTGATTCGGTACCCCATTTGACAGTGTGGGCTTTGGATTTGTTGCAAAAATTTTAAACGCTGTAATACATATTGAACTCTATCGGATGAGTGGTTGAGTTCAACAAAATAACTTCCTTCATTTTCAGATTTATATAGGCATCAATCGTGTCGTTCGTGAATACGTCGCCCTGAGTCAGGAACTCACGATCCTTGTCCAGGTGTTCCAATGCCTGCTCCAGAGATGAGCACACTGTCGGTACATGACTTATTTCCTCGGGTGGCAGATCGTATAGATCCTTGTCCAGGGGTTCGCCGGGATCAATCTTGTTTTTAATGCCGTCAAGACCGGCCAACAACATAGAAGAGTACATAAGGTATGGATTAGCACTTGGATCACCGAAGCGAACTTCAACCCTTACTCCTTTTGGATTGCCTCCCTGTACATATGGAATACGAATCGAGGCGGATCTGTTTCGAGCTGAATATACCAGCAGCAGTGGCGCCTCAAAACCTGGTACCAGACGCTTGTAGGAATTTGTACTGGCATTTGCGAAGGCGTTTAGTGCGCGTGCATGCTTGATTATACCACCGATATACCACAATGCCTCTTGAGACAAATTACCATATCCATCACCTGCGAAGGTGTTTGTGCCATCTTTAAAAATGGATTGATGACAGTGCATGCCATTGCCATTATCACCCACCAGTGGCTTGGGCATGAAAGTTGCCGTCTTGCCGTAGGCATGCGCAACATTATGCACACAATATTTATAGATCTGGGTTTCATCCGCCTTGACAACAAGAGAATCAAATTTGGTACCGATTTCACCCTGACAGGCGGTACCCACCTCGTGGTGGTGCAGCTCTACCGTTATTCCCATGGCTTCCATGGCCCCGCACATGGCGTTTCTGAGATCCAGGGCTGAATCCACCGGTGGCACCGGAAAATAGCCGCCCTTTATACCGGGACGGTGACCGAGGTTACCACCTTCAAACTCTGCGTCGGATGCCCAGGCAGCTTCTTCTGCGTGTATGCTGTACATGGCACCTGAAATTGAGCTGCCGTATCTGACATCATCAAAGATAAAGAATTCGGGTTCTGGTCCGAAATAGGCGGTGTCGCCGATACCGGTTGACTTTAAATAAGCCTCTGCTCGTTGCGCAATAGAGCGGGGGTCTCTCTCATATCCCTGTAATGTTGCGGGTTCGACAATATTGCAGCGTAAGATTAGCGTGGTTTCTTCGATGAAAGGATCCAGCACGGATGTGGAATCATCAGGCATGAGAATCATGTCCGACTCATTGATGGCTTTCCATCCGGCGATGGATGAACCATCGAACATGGCGCCATTCTCAAAAAATTCGTCATCGATGTGACTGGCACTATTGGTGACGTGCTGTTCCTTGCCATGAGAATCAGTGAATCGCAGATCGACCCATTTCACGTTGTGTTCTTTAATCATACTCAGAGTTCTCTCTGACATTTACTGTTCCTCCAGTGAAATGATTTCTAAATTAGGAATAGAGAGCGAAATTGGTGCGCTATTCATCTTTTCCCGTTTCGGTTAATAGTATGTGCCACAGCAAGGAGTATGCCATGGCACCTGATTGCCAAGCGGCCGTAATTACTGGCTGTGCAGCTTGCGAAGAGCCTACTTGAACTAAATTGCGCGCTATTGTAGAGCGTTGATTTGTGCATACGCACCGTTATAGTGCTATTTTAGCCGACCTCTACTATTATCGTAATCTCGCTATTACCCTCCTCACACGAGATAACTTTGTGACCGTTGATTCGACACCAGCTGGGTATGTCATATAAAACGCCGGGATCAGTACAAAGTATGGTTAGCTGATCGCCGACGGTTAGTAGCTTGACCCGATCCTGGGTTTTTATGACCGGCATCGGGCACAAAAGTCTTCTCACATCCAGGGTATTAAGGTCGACCATTATATGTGCCAATCATCGGCTACTTCAGATGCTGCCAATGGCACCACATCCAGATCTCGCGTGTTGCCATTGAGATACTGGACTCTCACCGAAACCTTGTCTGAATTCTTACCCTGACTGTAGCGGGCTACAATGGCAGCAGCTAAACGAATTTCCTCGTCATTGGCGTCGCCATCCAGCAATGCCAAAGGACCATTGTGGCTGATTGTGTGCAGGCTGGTGAAATCTTTTCGGTAGCCTTCCAGGTAGTTGTTCTCACCCTCTTCCCGACTCACAATGAGCTTGAAGTTCTTGCCGGGTCTAATGTGGCGGCCCACTTTAAGTAGCATGATATCGTCCAACGCATATTCCCTGCTGCCGCGACTCCTCCATAGATCGACCAACTTATCCGAATAAGACTTGTCGGTCAGGAAACAGCATCCACCGGCGGGTTGTGAATATTCTTCGAAGCCAAACTTCGCTGCCAGTGCCATTTGGGGTTTTCTACCTCTGCCGGAGAAGTCGAACAGCTTTCCTCTATCTACCCAGCCTTCTCTTTCAGGTAAGGTGGCCGGAAGATTTTTGGCACACAGTGGCCGTAGTAAACGGTCCTCTGCCCCAGATTCTCTGGCTATAACCGGCATGGTGTCTTTGCGCTGTGACATGGGTCTTTGCCCGATTACTTCACCGGTGATGATGAAGTCGAAGTTATTCTCTGCCATCCATGCCCACCCCTGGGCTTTATTGACCATAAATATCTTGCAATCGAGGCAGGGATTCAGGTTCTGACCATATCCGTGTTTGGGGTTGATGAGTACATCCTTGTAGTCTTCAATGACATCAATAATGTGCAGCTTGATGCCCAGTTGCTCGGCAACCCAGAGGGCATTGTTGCGTTTTTGCTTTTGCCTGTCCTTCTTTCGAATTGCGTGAGTGTGCCCTTCTACACAAAATCCTGTGTAAAAGTTGATACCTTCTACGTGAATGCCCTGATCGAGTATGACCCGGGCAGCAAGCATGGAATCAAGGCCACCGGAAATCAGGGCGACTGCTTTGCGTTGTTTGATCATAAACCACTGGGACTCGGTCAAGGTGGGCCGCTGATTATACATGACAAGAGGGTAAAGTTAGCAGTGCAATATTCCTTCCAGTCTGTATAATGCCCTGCATTTTTCAGAAGGTGATCCTGATTGATTCAGAAAATCCGTAATATTGCCATCATTGCTCACGTTGACCATGGCAAAACGACGCTCATAGACAAGTTCCTGCAGCAGGCAGGTGCGCTTACGCGTGGTGAGCAGGATGGGGTGCGCCTGATGGATTCCAATGAGCTGGAAAAAGAGCGGGGTATCACGATTCTGGCAAAGAATACTGCCTTGCAGTGGCAGGACCACAAAATCAATATTGTCGATACCCCCGGTCATGCTGATTTCGGCGGCGAAGTTGAAAGAATATTGTCAATGGTGGATTCGGTACTGCTACTGGTTGATGCAGTGGAAGGACCGATGCCCCAAACCAGATTTGTTACGCAGAAGGCATTTGAACAGGGATTATGTCCAATTGTCGTTATTAACAAGGTTGATCGTGATGGTGCTCGACCGGATTGGGTGATTGATGAAGTATTTGAATTGTTTGATCGCCTTGGTGCAACCGATGAGCAGCTCGATTTCCCTGTGGTATATGCCTCTGCACTGGAGGGAACCGCCGGACTGGATCTTGCCGATCTGCAGGACAATATGGCACCACTATTGGATATCATAATAGACCGGGTTCCGGCACCGGACGTTGACACGAGTGCACCTTTTCAGATGCAGATTAGCGCGCTTGACTATAATAATTACGTGGGTGTTATCGGACTGGGCCGTATTAATCAAGGTCGTGTGCGAACGGGTGAACCAGTGATCATTGTTGACCTGGCAGGGAAGGAAAGAAAAGGTCGCATTCTTCAGGTTATGGGCTATCAGGGGTTGGAACGGATTGAGGTGGATGAGGCCACGGCAGGGGACATCGTATGTGTTTCAGGCATCGATAATCTGCATATCTCTGATACTTTGTGTGATCCGAAAAAAGTTAGGGGTTTACCGCCACTGGTGATTGATGAACCGACGATCAGTATGACATTTCAGGTCAATACCAGTCCGTTTGCAGGTAGAAGCGGCAAGTATGTGACCAGTCGAAATATCAGGGAACGGCTTGAGAAAGAACTGATTCATAATGTCGCGTTACGGGTTGAAAATACAGATAGTGCTGATCGGTTCAAGGTCTCCGGTCGAGGCGAACTGCATCTGTCAATTCTCATTGAGACCATGCGACGTGAAGGATATGAACTGGCGGTGTCGCGGCCGGAAGTAATTGTTAGGGAAATAGACGGCGTTAAACAGGAACCTTATGAGGCACTGCTTGTTGATGTGAATGTTGAACATCAGGGTGCGATCATGGAAGAATTGGGAAAGCGCAGGGCTTCCATGACAAATATGATACCCGACGGTAAAGGCAGGGTGAGGCTGGAATTTACTATTCCGACCAGAGGCTTGATTGGATTCCGCTCGGATTTCATGACCATGGCATCAGGTACCGGTGTCATGACCAGCACTTTCTCTCACTATGGTGAAGTAGCGCAGGGTAAACTGGCAGCCCGGACCAATGGGGTGCTGGTGTCAATGGTTACAGGAAAAAGCTCTGCGTTTGCGTTGTTCAACCTGCAGGCCCGCGGCAGGATGTTCATCGTACCCAATCAGGAAATCTATGAAGGAATGGTGGTCGGTCTGCACTCCAGGGGAAACGATCTGGTGGTTAACCCGGTGAAGGGCAAGCAGTTAACAAATATTCGTGCGGCCGGTTCTGACGAGAATGTGATTTTAACACCTCCGGTGCTACACAGTCTGGAACAGGCGCTGGAATTCATAGATGATGATGAGCTTGTTGAGGTGACGCCCAGCCATATCAGATTACGCAAGAAGTTGCTTACTGAAAATGAAAGAAAACGCGCCGGTCGAACTCGTACTGTGGCGATATAAGCAATTTTTAGTAGCGTAAAATAGAAGCGTTCAGTCCGCTGGTAGATTAGAATCGGCATTCTGATCAATAGATGTGCAAAAAAGGAAGCTTTCTCAATGTTCCAATTGTATCCTGACATAAAGCCTTATGCTCGCCACACCCTGAAGGTTGATGACCTGCATGAGCTGTATGTCGATGAGAGTGGTAACGCAGAAGGTATTCCCATTCTGTTTGTGCACAGTGGACCCGGTTCAGGCTGCGAATTTAATAGTCGTTGCTTTTTTAATCCGGAAAAATACAGAATTGTTCTATTTGATCAGCGGGGCGCCGGACGGTCTACACCCCATGGTGAAACAACACAGAATACCCTGCCCCATCTCATCTCCGACATGGAGATAATCAGAAAGTCCCTGGGTATAGAGAAATGGGTGTTATTCGGTGGTGGGTGGGGTAGTACACTCAGTCTGGCATACGCTCAAGCCCACCCCGAAGCCGTTTTGGGTATGATATTGAGAGGTATTTTCCTCGGTCGGAAAACTGATATTGACTGGTTATATCAGGACGGTGCAAGCTATGTATTTCCGGACTATTGGGAAGAATTCAAGCAAGCAATTCCTCTTGAAGAACAGCAAAACCTTATCGCGAGTTATCACCAGCGGTTAAACGGTACGGATGAACTAGCGAAAATGGGCGCGGCCAAAGCATGGTCAATGTGGGAATCTCACTGTGCCAGCCTGCATCCAAATCAGCGCCTGATCAAGTATTATGCCAACTCGCATCGCTCACTTGCCAGAGCAAAACTGGGCACACACTATTTCATGCACAATTGCTTCATGGACGAAAACCAGCTGCTTGATAACATACACAAAATGCAGCATGTACCGGGAATTATCGTACATGGACGATTCGACATGGTGAGTCGACTGGAAAATGCCTACAGCCTGAATAAAGCCTGGCCTGGTTCACAACTGTTCATGATTCGAGAGGCGGGTCACTCAGCAACGGAACCGGCGATTATCGACGCGCTGATCCGTGCTACCCGCGATCTGGCACAACGATTTGAGACTTAGGTGCGCGGCATCATTCAGAGGGTCAGTTCTGCCAGCGTCGTTGTCGATGGTGAGAAGGTTGGTGCTATAGGGCGTGGAATTCTGGTCTTGTTAGCAATCCAGAAAGCCGATACGAAAGCGCTGGCAGATAAATTACTCAACAAGATTTTGTCCTATCGGGTTTTCCCCGATGACAAAGGACATATGAATTTCAGTTTGAAAGATGTTGATGGCGGGCTGCTGGTTATCTCACAGTTTACCCTGGCTGCGAACACCCATAAGGGATTACGTCCTTCCTTTTCGAGTGCGGCGCCCCCTGAACAAGCAGAAGCGCTATATAACTACTTTGTAGATAGTGCCGTCAAAATACATCCAGTCGTCGAACAGGGTGTATTCGCTGCTGACATGAAAGTCGAATTGATTAATGATGGACCAGTGACCTTTGATCTAACAGTTTAAATTAATCAGAGGTTTCTTGATCATCGGCATCATGTTTACCAAGTGCGCGGGCAAAAAGAATACCAATTTCGAATAGCAGCCACATAGGCATTGCCAGAAGTACCTGCGAAATGACATCCGGTGGAGTCAGCAGCATAGCAAAAACAAAACAGCCAACAACTATATAAGGGCGTTTGCTGGTCAAGCTTTGCACCGACGAGGCGCCAGTCCAGACCAACAGCACAACGGCTATTGGAATTTCAAAAGCAAGACCAAATGCAAAAAAGAGCTTGAGAACAAAATCCAGATAACGATTGATATCTGTCATGATGGTAACACCCGCTGGTGCTATTTCTGCAAAGAACCCGAATACGAGAGGGAAGACGATAAAGAAGGCAAACGCTATTCCGGCGTAAAACAGCACAACACTGGATAACAACAGCGGTAGTGCAACCAGTTTTTCTCTGGAATAAAGACCTGGTGCGATAAAGCTCCAGGCCTGATGAAGTATGTAGGGTATTGATATGAATATCGCAAGAACCAGCGATAATTTGAATGGCGTTAGAAACGGAGAAGCAACTTCAGTTGCTATCATGGTTGTGCCTTCCGGCATATAAGCACGAAGTGGCTCTGAGACAAATGTATAGATATCATTGCCGAAATAGAACAGCGGTACAAATACAATCGCCACACAAAGTAGTGAATGTAAAAGACGTGTGCGTAATTCAATGAGGTGTAAAAGCAGCGGTTGGCCTTCATCAACCTCGATTTGATCGTCCACCGAGTTGGCCATCTTGTTTCTCTTCAGCCGTGAGATCAGTCAGATCTCGGGCTGATTCACTTATGTTTTTTAACGTTTTTTTTGTGTCATCCACAATCCCTTCCAGATGCTGTTTCGATTCTTTGAGTTCCTTGAGGATCGATTCGTTATGGATCTGTTGCCGAATCTCGTCTGCGCCGATCTCGGCTTCAATTTCAGCTTTGATGTTCGTAAGGCTGGTTCTAAATCGACCCAGCCATAGAGACAGTGTCCGGATAGTTTGTGGCAGCTTTTCCGGTCCGATCACCAGTAAAGCGATGACACTCACTAGCAGCAATTCGGGAAATCCAATATCGAACATGGTCGGACTTAATTATCCCTGCTTGTTGCCAGGTTCGGAGCTAACCGAATCATTGTTTGTACTTGTCAGAGTCTCTTGCTGATCATCTTGCAGCGCTTTGGGTTCCTCATCCGAAACCATGGCTTTCCGGAATCCTTTTATCGCGGATCCAATGTCGCCACCCATATTTCTCAGTTTTTTGGTCCCGAACAACATCACTACAATAACCAGTATGACTATCAACTCAGTCATGCCAAATCCGCCAAACATCATTTTTCTCCTTATCAGGTTTACGATCTGGACACTTTTTCTTCCAAACCGGAAATATCGAATCTCTTTTCAAGCTCTGCCAGGCATCCAAATTTGCTCGCATCTGTTAAATGTAATGTTATCACATCGTCGTTGCAGGCATGGTCAATTTCGGCTGTGTGATTGTGCGAGCCAGACCCGATATTTCGTACTTCTACTCGACCTATTGGCACAGCTCGTTGCTGAGAATCGATCCCCGGAATGACTGACTACTGATAGATATTAACTTGCAAGCAATTGATCCAGGAAGGGTTTTTCTGGATCAATTCTTGACTAATACAGCAAGACAAGGTGTGTTGACGCTGTTTGCGGAGCAAGTTAATACATGGTGTCTAGTTTTTTAAAAAAAGCCAAAAAGAGCCAATTCCTCCAAGAATCCAGCTTCCGGGTGGAATCTCGTGCCATTGATTGATCTCCGTACCGGGCAAAAATGCCAGCAAAAATGCCAGCAAAAGTGTTGTGCCACCCCAGCGAGCATATTTAGCCCGTTGATTCGTCTTCTGAATTTCACTCTGCAGTTGAGTAACAGTGCTTGCCTGTTGGCGGTTATATTTACCTAACTGTTTCAACTCGGTCATAGCTTCATAAATCAGTTGCGGGATTTCAGGGAGCCGCATAAACCACTCGGGAGACTTCTGTGCTATCTGTTTAATTACACCCAGTGGCCCTGCTCGCTGCCTCATCCACTTTTCCATCAGTGGCTTGGCGGTAATCCACAGATCCAGATTCGGATAGATCTGCCGGCCAATGCCTTCAATATGGAGCAGAGTTTTCTGCAGCAACACCAGCTGGGGTTGTACTTCCATATGAAACCGGTGGGCTGTTTGAAAAAGTTTAAGAACAAGTTTGCCAAAGGAAATTTCACTCAGTGGTTTCTCAAAAATAGGTTCACAGACACTACGAATTACTGCTTCAAATTCCCGGATGTCGGTATCTGGTGAAACCCAACCGCTGTCTACATGCAACCGCGCAACTTGATGGTAGTCGCGATGAAAAAACGCCAGCAAATTACTGGCAAGGTAATGCATATCTTCCTCGGACAATGATCCTATTATGGCGCAATCAAGGGCAATATATTGTGGGTTATCCGGATTTTCCTGGCTTACAAAAACGTTTCCTGGATGCATGTCCGCATGAAAGAAATTGTGTTCGAAAACCTGAGTAAAGAATATCTCTACACCCAGATGCGCCAACTTCTTCATGTTAGTGTTATTTTGCCTGAGTGCCTCTACATCATCAATGCTGATACCAAAGATACGCTCCATTACCAGCACATCAGAGTGGGTGTAATCCCAATATATTTTAGGCACATAAAGCTTGTCTGAGCCTTCCCAGTTATGACGTAATTGAGTTGTGTTTGCCGCTTCAAGAGATAGATCAAGCTCGTCGAATATTGTCCTCTCATAATCTTTGACAATTTGTACAGGGTGTAAGCGCCAGCCATCTTCCCATAATTTCTCTATCCATGTTGCGATGAGCAATAGTAAATCAATGTCCTTGTAGATAGTTGTTTGAATACCCGGGCGAATTACCTTAACTACAACATCATCACCATTTGCGAGTGTGGCAGCATGCACCTGTGCCACGGACGCAGATGCAAGCGGAATAGATTCGAAAGTCTCAAATAAAGTGGCTATTGACTTACCCAGAGAAGATTCGACTATTTGCTTTGCCAGTTCAGATTCAAATGGCGGAACCTGATCCTGCAGTTTCGCCAACTCATTGAAAATGTCCTCGGGGAAAAGGTCTCTCCGGGTTGATAACAACTGGCCAAACTTGATAAATACAGGTCCCAACTCCTCGAGAGCCAATCGCAAGCATGTTGCTGGCTCGTCTGCCGGTTTTGGCAGCAGTTTGACTGGCCATAAGAAGAAATTTAGCCAAAGCGGAATAGCCAGGGAGTCTGGAAGTAACCGATCAAGCCGATACTTGGTCAGCACAACCAGGATCTTCAGTAGTCGGATCAGTCGCAAGATGAACTTCCCCATTGATCAGTAGCTGTTCCAGATTCACTCCTTGCTGTTTGCTCTGATCGCAGGCGAGCTAGTGTTTCCGATAAGATTTCGACCTCCGCTTCAAGGTGCGAAATATCGCTGTAGAAAGCCTCTACCTCCAATGGATGGGGGAATAATGCAGATTCCTCATGCACATACAACTGTATATCGTCAGCCACGGAATTCCGTACAGAATCTGCCCACTTTATGCCCGATCTTATAGTCCGGCCGACCTGGTGAGCGACTACCGGTCCTAACCAACGAGACAACGCAGCTTCATAGTCCGGTTCTGCGGAAGTGACTATCTGATGCAGACTGAGCAACAAATCGGAGTTCCCGGAGATATCGGCATCCCGGTGAAGGTGGATTTGTCCCGCGTCATCTTCAGTGATGAGGTTGAAGAGCGTTTTCAAGGAACACTGTATGTCGCAGTCAGCTTCTCGCTCACAGGATTCCAGCAGTTCAACATTGCCATCCAGCAACAGCAGATAAAAAGTTATATTCCAGTCAGAAATAGTTGTCTTTATACACTGTTGTCCAAGTGAACACAGTTGCTGCTGTGCCGTTGGGTCCAGCTTAAGAGCCTTGTTGATACCCTGCTCTACGGAGATAAATAAGATTTTCATTGCCAGGGATGAGCTGTTCATGGGCTAGCTGGCTCAGGATTTAAAACCTTTATGGATGGCCGCGATACCACCCATAAGGTTGTGGTAATGGCAGTTTACATATCCGGCTTCCACCATCATTGATTTCAGCTCCTCTTGATCGGGATGTACACGTATAGATTCTACGAGATATTGATAGCTATCAGAGTCTCCGGTAATCCATTTGCCAATTCTGGGCCAGAGTCGAGAATAGAGGTCATACGCTTTTTGTAATCCTTTGTTCCCTGGCGAGGAAAACTCGAGGACGAGTAATCGTCCACCAGGCTTCAAAACTCTCAGCATGGACACCAGGGCCTGGTCTTTTCGAGTGATATTTCGTAATCCAAATCCGATAGTGACACAATCAAAATGATCTTGCGGAAAAGGTAGCTGTTCCGCATCGGCCTGTACATAGTTGATGTTTGTGGCTAATCCCTTATCCAGTAGCTTGTCTCTGCCCATATGCAGCATGGATCGATTTATATCGCAGAGAATCACCTCACCCCCACCGCCAACGCGAGTAGAAAAGTGCGCTGCCAGATCACCTGTACCACCTGCCAGATCAAGAATGGATTGACCCTGTCTGACGGCGCTCAGTTCAACGGTGAATCTTTTCATCAAGCGATGTGAGCCAAAAGACATCAGGTCATTCATCAAGTCGTACTTATTTGCGACGGCATGAAATACGCGAGCGACGCGATGCACCTTGTCATCCGTGGCTACCTGTTGATAACCGAAGTGAGTGGTTTGCTGTACGTTTGTATGGCTTTTCCCGGCTTTCTTTGGCATGGAGATGCGTGTTATTTTAAAGACGCTAGTGTACCACTGGCTAAGGTATAAAGGGTGTTCGACGCAATCAGTTTTTCTGGCAGAGCGTGGATAGGCCGTTTATAGATTGCTGAATTTAACCGTGTAACCAGTTGCGGCTCAGGGTTGCCACTGCCGCACGGACGTGCTGGCGATAATATCTGATTCCCTGCGACCGCCAGCAGACTCCAGCCGGGCGAGATAGTCCTGCCAATAACTATCCTGGTGTTGTGCCAGGTCGTATAAATAGTCCCATGAGTAGATTCCGGTATCATGGCCATCATCGAATACAAGTTTAATAGCATAGTTCCCCTGCGGTTCTATACTGGCTATGTGGACATTTTTCTTTTCCACCTGAAGTACAGCCTGGTCAGGGTTATGCCCCCTGACTTCTGCGGACGGTGAGTATACTCTCAGATATTCACAGGATAATTTGTATAGCGAACCGTTCGAGTAAAGCAACTCGAGAATTCGTGACTTTTGGTGTAAACAGATCTCTTTGGGAATCATCGGCTACGGACATTCAGGGTTAAAGGATATAACGGCTAAGATCTTCGTCAGTAGCCAGGGCTGCCAGATGTTTGTCCACATATTCGGCGTCAATAGTGATCTTGTCAGACTCTGCGATAACAAGATCACCGGCCTCAAATGAGACGTCTTCCAGTAATCTTTCCATCACCGTGTGTAGTCGTCTGGCACCAATATTTTCCGTATTTTCATTGACTTGCCAGGCTATCTCTGCCAGACGATGAATCCCCGCCTGTGTAAATTCAATATGCAAGCCTTCAGTTCCCAACAGCGCCTGATATTGTTCAGTCAATGAAGCGTCGGGCTCGGTCAGTATTCTTTCGAAATCGTCAGCCGACAATGCATTCAGCTCAACACGGATGGGTAACCGCCCCTGCAACTCCGGAATCAGGTCGGACGGTTTACTAAGATGAAATGCGCCGGATGCAATGAACAGAATGTGGTCGGTCTTAATGGTGCCGTATTTTGTCGAGATGGTGCAGCCTTCAATGAGAGGCAGGAGATCTCTTTGCACACCCTCCCTGGAAACATCGATTCCGCCATGTTCGGCGCGTCTGGCTACTTTGTCCAGTTCGTCAATGAACACGATGCCGGTCTGCTCAACGGCTTCCACAGCCTGGGACTTCAGGTCTTCTTCATTGATCAGTTTGGCAGCCTCCTCATCGCAAAGATGCTTCAACGCATCTTTCACTTTCAGCTTACGCGTCCGGGTCTTATCCTTGCCCATGCTGGTGAACATATTCTGCAGCTGACTGGTCATCTCCTCCATACCGGGTGGTGCCATGATCTCCACACCAATTGCGGCGGTCGCCAGATCAATTTCGATTTCCTTGTCGTCAAGATCACCTTCCCGCAGCTTCTTCCGGAATATTTGGCGTGTGCTGGATTGCTTCTCAGCGGAGGCATCAGCCGATTCGGTTCTTGCTTGAGGTAGCAAGGTGTCAAGGATTCTTTCCTCTGCAGCATTCTCTGCAAGATGCTGAACCTTGTTCATCTGTTGTTCTCGAAGCAGCTTGATAGCGACATCCGCCAGATCCCTGATTATAGATTCAACATCCCGTCCGACGTAACCCACTTCAGTGAACTTTGTAGCCTCAACCTTGATAAATGGGGCTCCCGCCATCTTTGAGAGCCTTCTGGCAATCTCCGTTTTCCCAACGCCGGTTGGACCGATCATGAGTATGTTTTTGGGATATATCTCAGATCTGAGGTGTTCATCGAGTTGCAATCTGCGCCATCTGTTTCTTAGCGCGATGGCTACTGCCCGTTTGGCTTCGTCCTGGCCAATGATGTGCTTGTCCAATTCGTGGACGATCTCTCTGGGGGTCATATTTGACATAATAGCTCGCTTGTCTCAGTCGGTTCCACAGAATCTCTTTGGGAATCTCTGTTCAGTGTCGATGGTATGGCGGGACTGCCACCCGGATGTCTGCGCGACCATCGGTGCAATCACCATGCAAGTTCTTCAATGGTTCGGTTGTGGTTGGTAAAAACACAGATGTCTGCCGCTATCATGAGTGATTTCTCGACTATCGCCATGGCGCTTAGATCGCTGTTTTCCAATAATGCGGTGGCAGCCGATTGGGCGAAAGGTCCGCCCGAGCCGATTGCCATGATACCGGCTTCAGGCTCTATCACGTCGCCGTTGCCGGTGATGATAAGGGATGCCTCACGATCAGCGACTGCCAACAAAGCTTCCAACCTGCGCAGCGCCCTATCCGTCCGCCAGTCCTTTGCCAATTCCACAGCGGCACGAACCAGTTGTCCTTGATGTTTTTCCAGCTGGCTTTCGAACCGTTCGAATAAAGTAAAGGCATCCGCTGTGCCACCGGCAAATCCGGCAATTACCTGGTCTTTATAAAGGCGCCTTACTTTACGGGCATTCCCCTTCATCACAGTATTGCCGATGGAAACTTGCCCATCGCCACCGATGACGACATGATTGTCTTTGCGTACGGACAGGATCGTCGTACCTCTGAATTGTTCCACTGGGATATGCCTCAAATACTTGGTTTGTTCCAGGTTTAATTATTTTGGGGTGTTAGCCGTCGATTTCAAGTCTGGCCTGCATAATGCTGTGAGCACTTGAAATGCCTGACAGCATGGCACTCAGCGTCCCAGTTTAAGAGGGATAGCTTCTATACCTGCTTCTGCGAGTGTGTCCTGGGCCCGGTTAAGCTTGAGGTCAGAGTCCAACGGTCCGACCAGTACGCGATGCCAGAATTCGCCTTTGACTTCACCTGGTCTGGTATAGGCATCGAGGCCCAATAGAATCATCTGCGCGCGCAGGCCGTCGGCATCTTCAGCATTACGAAAAGAACCGACCTGTAAGATATAGACAGCGTCATCTTCCAACCTGATTTTTTCGTCCTCGCTAATATATTCTTCAATTACGGGTACTTCGGAGTTGGCGAATATTTCATAGAAATCAAGTTTGAGTTCTTTGGCAAGTTCGCCAGGTCGAATAATTCTTGCTGGGGGTTTTTCCGCAACCACAACCGTGTCAATATGAGGCAGGTATTCGCCAAGATAGATCAGGAACGCGACGAATAAACCGGTAACCAGTCCGGTGAAGAACCAGACCCAACCTGGAATTGCTGATTTAGTGGGTGGTGGTTGATTGGCGCGTTTTGCGTAGTCCATTAACTGATAGTTACTGCTACATGATTGTTGGTTGTCCAGAAGCCTGTCTGCAGCAGGTTCTCTATTCCTGGGTAAAGTCTAACATAGGCACTTCAGAAAATATCGAGAGGATCGACATCAATAGACCATCTCACCCCAGAGGTATTATTAAGCTGTTCTATGGCGCCGGTCAGTTCAGTCAGGAGTACGCCAAGGTGACGCCTGTGGCTACTCTGAAGCAGCAACTGTGCCCGGAATTTCCCCGCTCTTTTCTCCATAATTGAGGGGATTGGTCCGAAAATCTCCACGCGACGATCAATCGCAATAAGGCTACTTGCAATATGTTTCACTCTCTGCAAAAACTCTGCAGGTCGGGTTTTATCGGTAGATTGAGCGCGAATTACGGCCAGGAAAGAGAAGGGCGGAAGTCGGGTTTCGCGACGTTCGTTCAGTGTGTGCTGCGCAAAAGCTCTATAGCCTTTATTAATGATGGTTGTCAGCAAGGGGTGGTCTGCAAAGTGGGTTTGAATGACTACCTGACCCGGTTTTTCTGCGCGACCAGATCTGCCTGAAACCTGAAGTATCAGTTGCGCCATCTTTTCAATAGCTCTGAAGTCAGCACTGAACAATCCGGCATCGATGTCCATGATGGCAACCAGTGTGACATTGGGGAAATGGTGGCCTTTGGCCAACATCTGAGTGCCGACCAATATACACGGATTGCCTTTATCCAATTCGCTGATAATGTCAGACATGGCGGATTTCCGTCTGGTGGTGTCACGATCTATTCGAATCACGCGATGCTCCGGAAACAGTCTGTTCAGGGCAGATTCCGTTCTCTCAGTACCGATCCCCAAAGGCATAAGCTGGGGTGAGTTACAAGCAGGGCACTGGGCTGGTATACCAGAGTATGCACTGCAATGGTGACACCGCAGAGAATTACTAAGCTTGTGGACTGTGAGTCTGGCGTCACACCGCGTGCAATTGGCGATCCAGCCACAGTGATGACAAATCAGTGTGGGTGCAAATCCTCTTCTGTTAAGAAACACCAGCACCTGATTGCCCTGATCAAGATGGTCACGCACCATTCGAATCAGCGGCTCTGAGAATCCACAATCAAGGTGGCGACTTTTTATATCCACGAGCTTGAAATCAGGCGTGGACGCAGATCCTGTGCGTTGCGTAAGTCTTAGCTCATGATATCGCTTTCGATCGGCGTTATGGATTGTTTCCAGAGAGGGCGTGGCGCTACCCAGAATGACAGGAATGCTTTCTTCCCGGCCACGCATAACGGACAGATCTCTTGCCGAATAACGAAAACCTTCCTGCTGTTTGTAAGATGCATCATGTTCCTCATCAACCACAATCACTCCTGGATTTCGTAGCGGCGTGAAAACTGCTGATCGGGTACCGATAATGATTGCCGCTTCACCTTCCCTGGCGGCCACCCAGGCATTGAGTCGTTCTTGATCGTTGAGTGCCGAATGAAGCACAACGAGCGGTACATTAAATCGACGTTGGAATCGACTTACAGTCTGTGGCGTCAAGCCTATTTCCGGGACCAGTATCAGGGCCTGTCTGCCCTGCATCAGGACAGTTTCAATTACACGAAGATAAACCTCTGTTTTACCACTCCCTGTTATGCCGTCCAGAAGGTAGCAGGTATGGGACTCAATACTCGCTGCTATTGTGTTCACGGCAGCTGCCTGTTCTGATGTCAGTGTATGAGGTGATTCATTGACCAGGTCGGATGAATGTCGTTGCCAGGATGTACGTTTCCTCTCGACTGCGGTCCATTGCAGCAAACCTTTCGCAACCAGCGCTTTTAGAGGCGGTCCCTTTATGTTCAGGCGCTTCAACTCGTCAGTATCGACGGGTTGTGAAACTTGAATCAATTGGCTGAGTATCTCTCTTTGTTTTGGGGATTTCTTCATACCAGAAAGGTCAGAATTCTTTCCGGCCGGTGTAACTGTGAGCATATGTACGGCTTGCAGAGGTAGTTTGTCCGGGTTCCTCAATAGTGCGGGCATGGCATGAGTCAGCACGTCACCCACCGGATGTTGATAATAAGCGGAGGCCCAGCGGCACATTTTCATAATTCCGGGCGTGATAACGGGCTCGGTATCCAGACTTCGAATGGATTGCTTCAACTTTTTCGGTTCTACATCAGTGCTATCCACCACCTTTAATAGTATGCCCACCAGGCGGCGATTACCGAATGGCACCAGCATACGAATTCCCGGTTTAAGGTTTGCCAGGTCTTCTTCAGTGCCCGGTAAATAGTCAAACTCCCTTCTCAGTGGAGAAGGAATTGCTACACGCAGGAACCTCGCATCGGGATTCATCGCCATTGAATAAAATTCGGCGGAAAATTGATTGCCATTCTATTGAAGTCTGGTATCATTCGCGGTCACTTTTTTCAAAGTTTAAAAACCCAGGCGCACAAATGAAGACAGAGATCCATCCCAAATACGAAGAGATTACTGCGGCCTGTAGCTGTGGCAATGTTATCAAGACAAAATCAACTATTTGTGAAGATATTCATTTGGAAGTTTGTTCACAATGCCACCCATTCTACACGGGTAAGCAGAAGATGATTGATACTGCGGGTCGAATCGAACGATTTAACAAGCGATTCGGTAACAGATCAGTAAAATAATAGCCTCGAAGACTGTCCGAAAATATTCCTGGATCAGAAAATGATCTTTGTTGCCTGATCGTTTTCATGTTGATTTGCGAGCACAGCGGCTTCTGGTGGAACAAACTCTGCTCTGAATAGCTCAAATATTGTCCGGCTATCGGAAGCTCTGGCTCTCAGACCGGTTTCCGGATTAATCCTGACCTGTACCACACCCTCTGGTTGTGGTAACGGTATATCTTCGGTTTCAGGCAATGCTACCTTCATAAAATCAATCCAGGTGTCCAATGGCACAGTGGATCCGTATTCCCGGGATCCGACTGGATCGTTACTGTCGAACCCCATCCAGGTCGTAGCAACCAGCGTGCGATTGAAACCGGAGAACCAGATATCGGCATCGTTGGTTGTGCCTGTCTTTCCTCCCAGGTCGTCGCGTTTGAGTTCACGATATGCCCTGCGACCGGTGCCTTTTTTTATGACATCTTTCAGAATGCTATGCATAATAAAAGCAACTCGTGCTTCGATTACCCTCCGAGCTGGTTTCGCTGAAGAATCAGGGTTATCGCATTGTATACACACCGAAGCCGGGATTTCCTCGTGGATAATTTCTCCCTTCAAAGTTTCTATCCTGGATATCAGGTGGCTATTTACCTTAAAGCCGCCATTCGCAAAACTGGCGTATGCGACGGCTACTTCAAGTGGCGAGAGAGATATCGTACCGCCGCCAAATGCCAGTTGCACGTTGTGGGGAAATTGCGACGTATCGAAGCCAAATCGACTCACATAATCCACGGCATTTTCCGGTCCATAGTCCAATATGACTCGCAGCGAAACCAGGTTGATGGAGCGATACAATGCCTCACGCAAGCGTATGTTGCCCCTGAATTTGTCACCGGAATTTGATGGCCTATAGACTTCTTCCAGCTGACCTCCAGGTAATACAACAGGGGCGTCATTGAATATACTGGCCGCGGTCAGTCCATTTTCCAGAGCGCCAGCGTAGAAAAATGGTTTGAAAACAGATCCAGGTTGGCGTTTGGCCTGAACTGCGTGATTAAATTGCTGCTGCGAGAAATCATAACCACCTGACAATGCTTTTATGGCGCCTGTTTCAGGATCCAGGGCAACCAGCGCACCTTGAATATCCGGTATTTGACCTAATCTCCACCGATCTTCCTGGTCCAGTGAAATCCGGATGAGATCTCCGATACCGGCAATTTCATGAGCGAATGCAGGAACTGGTCCTCTGGTATCCGCCGTTTGATATGGCCGAGCCCACTTCAGTTGTTCCCATTCCAGAATTGTCTCGTCACCTGATGTCGTTAGGACAACCAGGGTCTCATCCGTTACCGCGGTCACAATGGCCGGATGCTGATTGCCCACGATCGGCGTATTCGCGAGGGTTTTTATCCAATTGGACGGAAATCCATATTCGGGTGCCGCAAGGTATTCGTCGGTGCCATCGATTCTTTTTCTTTCTGGACCGCGGTAACCATGACGACGATCGTATTTGTCCAGGTTCGCCTGCAAACTGCGCTGCGCTGCTGATTGCATTTTACCGTCAAGGCTTGTGTGCACTGTAAATCCGGCACTATATATTTTTCGACCATAGTCAGTAAGTAACTGCTTACGTACCATCTCACTCGCATATGGGGCAGATAATTCGATTGTTCTGCCGTGCACCGAGGCGGTGATGGGTGCTTTTATAGACGCTTGATATTGCTCAGAGGTAATGGAATTCTGCTCCAACATTCGATGTAGAACCAGATTACGCCGGGTTTTCGCTCTTTCGGGACCATTGATGGGATTGCCTTTTTCCGGTGCTTTGGGAATTCCGGCCAACATCGCTATTTGTGGCAAATTCAGTTCGGAGACATCTTTTCCGTAATAGACACTGGCTGCAGCCTGGATGCCAAATGCGTGCTTGCCGAACGGAATGATATTGAGATAAAGCTCCAGTATCTGTTCTTTGGTTAGTTCTCTCTCCAGCTTTATCGCAAGCAGTATCTCTTTGAATTTTCTAAGAAATTTTAATTCATTAGAGCCAGAGATATTCTTTACCAGCTGCATAGTGATGGTACTTCCACCGGTACTGATAGAACCCTTATTAACTATTAGCTGGTAGCTGGCATTAAGCAGGGTGACTGGATCCACACCACTGTGTTGGAAGAAGCGCTTATCCTCCGTATCGAGAAGTGCATTGATGAAAACCTCTGGAATATCCGCATAGGTAATGGGGGTTAGACGTTCACCGAATTCCTGCATGAGTAATCCGTCAGATGAGTAGATTCGCAGGGGTGCTTTCAGGTCAACTTGTAAAAAAGTCTCTGCAGGTGGAATTTGCGGGTTTATATAGAGGTATGCAGAGGTCAAAATGAGCACTAGTCCACATATTACAGCGGCTGAATGCCATAAAATCAGTTTTATGAACCTTATTGTGAAGCCCATCTCTCAGAAACGCATTGGATTAGTCAGAACGGTAATTATATGGCATTTGATAACCAAATTTTTCATTTTCTATGGATTTGAACGCTGAAACTGCAGGATATTGATTTAATGCGGTTAGACTCGGTAAATGCGCATGAATTATCCAAAAGACGAGCAGCTGGCGACAAAATGACTAATAATTTCACTAAATTCAATGCTTAAGCAGATTAATTTATTTGCGCTTAGGTTAAGAGTGTTATTTAATGTAGATATACAAATATCCATCGTAAGTGGCGGTTGTTGATAGGAAAATTGATGTGTTTGGATTTTTAAGTAAAAGATCTAACATCATGCTGGGGTTGGACATCAGTTCCACCTCCGTGAAATTGCTTGAGCTCAGTAGATCAGGTAACAAGTACCGTGTCGAAAGCTACGGTGTTGAGCCCTTGCCGGAGAACGCTGTTGTTGAGAAGAACATCAGTGATGTTGAGGGAGTTGGCGAGGCAATTCAGAGGCTGGTAGAGCGTTGCAAGACCAAGGTCAAATTTGCTGCTGTTGCGGTCGCAGGATCGGCTGTTATTACGAAGACTATCGAGATGCCAGCCAATCTCAGCGAAGATGAGATGGAAAACCAGATTGAGATAGAGGCTGACCAATATATTCCCTATCCACTGGATGAGGTAGCGATGGATTTTGAAATTCAGGGAATATCGCCAAGAAGTGAAGCGCAAGTTGAGGTATTGCTAGCGGCATGTCGAAGAGAAAACGTCGAGATGCGTGAAGCAGCTCTGGAACTTGGTGGTTTGAAAACCAAAGTGGTGGATATTGAAGCCCACTGTATGCAAAGAGCCCACGAATTGATTGCTGCTCAGTTTGGTTTTGACGAGGAACAGGTAGTCGCCATCGTGGATATTGGCGCCACTATGACGACGCTAAGTGTTCTGACTGATGCCAGTACACCCTATACGCGTGAACAATTATTCGGTGGCAAGCAGTTAACTGAGGAAATTCAGCGACGTTACAGTCTGTCGGTGGAAGAAGCCGGATTGGCTAAGAAACAGGGTGGATTACCGGAAGATTACGAAACTGAGGTCTTGCAACAGTTCAAGGAAGCGGTCGTACAGCAGGTTACACGTTCACTGCAATTTTTTTACTCCTCATCACAACATGATGACGTTGATCATATTGTTCTCGCTGGCGGTACAGCATCCATCGAGGGTCTGGCAGAAATGGTGGCTGCCAAGTTGGGTACACCTACAACCATTGCCAATCCCTTTCTGGGAATGACACATTCAGCGAAGGTCAATGAAACATCACTGAGCAATGATGCGCCTGCCCTGATGATTGCATGTGGACTGGCGATGCGGAGCTTCGACAATGGCTGACATCAAAATAAATCTACTTCCGTGGCGGGAGGAACTTCGGGAAGAGAAGAAAAAGGAATTCATCAATGTTTTCCTGGGCGTGGTGCTTATTGCCGGCGGCATCGTTTTGGTTATGGACCGATTATACAGTAGCACAATCGAGGATCAGCGGAGCCGCAATCAGTATCTTGAACAGAAGATAACAATATTGGAAGGGCGTATTGAGGAGATCCAGCAACTTCAGTCTAAACGTAATCAGCTGTTGTCGAGAATGAAAGTAATCCAGGAATTACAGGGTAACAGACCGATCATTGTCCGGTTGTTTGATGAGATTGCAAAACGTCTGGCTGACCGAGTTTTTTATACACGCATGAAAGTGACAGGAAACAGTCTTGAAATTGACGGAATTGCCGAATCAAATAACAGGATCTCGAGCCAATTGAGAAATTTCAGCGACTCGGAGTGGTTTGATAAACCCAACGTGCGGGGGATTGTGGCTGATACGAACTTTGGGCCTCAGGCCAGTCAATTTCATTTGACTGTTGTGCAATCAACACCCAAGCAGGGACAGGAAGAATAATGGCCATGGCAGACATTCTGGAGAACATCCAGAACTTTGACTTTGACCAGCTCAATGACTTCAACAATGTGGGCAACTGGCCCCTGGCGGTCAAAATCGGCATGTGGTTTGTTGCTTTCGCGGGTGCAGTTGCATTGGGTTATTTTCTGCACATAACCAATTTACAGAAGGATCTGGAAAAAGTCGTTGCATTGGAAGTGGAACTTCGCAGGGACTACGAGAAGAAAGCATTTCAATCCGCGCACCTGGAAGGCTATAGACAACAGCAATTTGAGATGGAGGAATCGTTTGGCGCTTTGTTAAGGCAACTGCCAAGTGACACGGAAATACCCGGGTTGATTGAAGACATCACTCTGGTTGGTTTGAAAAATGGGCTTACATTCGAAAGCATCACCTTGCAGCAAGAGGTAACTGAAGAGTTTTACGTAGAAAAGCCAATCCAGATTGTCGTGTCCGGTGGCTACCATGGTCTTGGGTCGTTTGTGAGCGATCTGGCTGATCTGTCAAGAATTGTGACGTTGCATGATTTTAGTATTGTGCCGACAGCAATTGATGCATCAAACGCCACACCTGGTGCTGTTTTGAAGATGGCAATAACTGCCAAAACGTATCGATATAAGGATGACACAGAGTAGCTCATGAAGAATTATAGTGTGCAACAATGTGCGTTGGGAATCTTGATGATTCTCAGTCT
The DNA here is from genome assembly GCA_030123805.1 of Gammaproteobacteria bacterium. Lineage (GTDB taxonomy): Bacteria > Pseudomonadota > Gammaproteobacteria > Pseudomonadales > Azotimanducaceae > JASJXV01. The sequence goes on along the minus strand of JASJXV010000029.1, from coordinate 7,776 downwards.
GGCTGCCTGCTCTGGAGGTGGGCGATACGCTGATATTGATGCATTTATGGCGGAGATTGAGGCCAGACCCAAAGGGCAAATTGCTCCCTTACCTGTGTTTGAACCATACCAGCCTTTTACCTATAGCAGCGCAAATCGCCGTAGTCCTTTTGAAGCGCCGGTTGTAATACCAAAAAAGAAAAAGGGACAAGTCAAAAACGCGGGTGTAAAACCACCGGCTAATCATGCCAAGGAATATCTGGAACGTTTTAACCTTGCGTCGTTAATGATGGTAGGAACACTTTCTCGAGGCGAAGATTCCTGGGCGCTTATTGAGGATTCACAAGGTGGTATCCATCGCGTACAGGTGGGAGATTACCTGGGTGCTAACTGGGGTCAAATAGATGAAATCGCACCTTCAAGAATCGATCTTACCGAGATCGTTTCTGATGGTTCAGATGGCTGGTTGTTGAGACCTCGCTCTTTGGAATTGAAAGGTGATTGATGAGGATAACTGTTTGCTTTGAGGACATGTCGATGGTCAAGTACAGAAACTACTGGATGAATAAACAGAGAATGTTTTCCACAGCTCGATTTTTACTGTCGTTTATGGCTGTATGTTATTCGTTGGCATCATCAGCATTGGAGATTGAGTCTATCGAGTTCTCTTCACTTCCAGGTGATAAGACTGAAATTCGTTTGAACTTTGACGGTAAACCACCCGTTCCCACCGGTTATACTATTGAGCAGCCAGCCCGAATAGCACTTGATCTCATCGGAGTAACGAGCGGTCTGGATTCGAAATACCATCCTCTTGGCGTAGGAAATACCCGAAGTGTCACTGTAATCGAGGCAGGTGATCGAACACGTATAATTGTCGCACTGATTGATCTCGTTGCTTATTCCACCCGTATCGAAGCGAACTCCCTTTATGTCCTCATTGGGAGAGAGGATGAGATTGCAGATTATGTATCGGGTGAAATAACTGATACGGGTGCTGCTCCCGTAATCAAACGTTCTGCTATTCAGAGCATCGATTTTCGCCGGGGAGAACTGGGAGAAGGCAGAGTTATTGTCCATCTGTCTAATCCCGGTATCGGTGTTGACGTGACCAGCGAGAGAGGGAAAATACGTGTCGTATTTTCCAATACCCTCATACCCGAGAATCTGCAACGTCGCCTTGATGTGGCAGATTTTGCAACGCCTGTGTTGATCATCGATGCTTTGCCAGAATCCAATGATACTGTTTTGATAGTGGAACCAACAGGTGACTTCGATTATTTGGCTTATCAGGCAGACAATGTATTCACACTTGAAGTGAAACCGTTAACAACAGGGGAGCTTGAGTCTTCCAGAGACATGGCATTCAGGTTTCGTGGTGAAAAACTATCGCTTAATTTCCAGGATATCGAGATACGTTCCGTACTACAGCTGATTGCTGATTTCACTGATCTGAATCTGGTAGCCAGTGATACTGTCAGTGGCAGAATAACCTTGCGTTTGAAGAAAGTCCCGTGGGATCAAGCCCTGGATATTATCATGAAGACTAAAGGTCTTGATAAGCGACAGATTGGGAATGTATTGATGATTGGTCCTGCATCCGAACTGGCGGCCAGAGAAAAACTTGAGCTGGAAAGCAGGCAACAAATCTCGGAACTTGCGCCCTTGCGAACAGAATTTATAGAAGTCCGCTACGCTAATGCACAAGAAATTTTCAATTTATTCGAGCAGAGCAGCGGTGAGGGGGGCGGCGTGATTAGCGGTAGAGGCAGTGTGATCGTAGATGAACGTACCAACTCGATTATTCTGACTGAAACGACAGAGAAAATTAATGAGTTTCGGGCAGTACTTGAGCAACTGGATGTACCGGTCAGACAGGTATTGATTGAGGCGCGCATAGTCACTGCAAGTTCCAACTTCAGTGAATCGATGGGTATCCGCTGGGGTGGATTGGGCTTTGGAGCCTATAACGATGGGAACATTTTTACTCAGGTTGGCGGAAGTCTGCAAACCCTTGATGATATTAGGCAAGGTGACGAAGATGGAATTAGTTTTTCCAGTCCGGATCATCTGATCGCTGATCTGGGAATCAGAATTGATGATGCGACCACATTTGCAGTTGGATTAGTTGACGATAAATTTCTGTTAGAGCTTGAAATCTCGGCTCTGGAGTCAGAAGGGCGCGCTGAAGTGATAGCAAGACCTAAGATCATCACTGCGGACAAACAGGAAGCAATCATATCATCCGGTGTGGAAATCCCGTACCAGGAGGCCTCTTCGAGTGGCGCCACATCTGTGTCGTTTAAGTCAGCAACCTTATCTTTGTCGGTTAAACCGCGAATTACACCTGATGATCGTATTATCATGGAACTTGAGGTCAAACAGGATACGGTGGGAGCGGTATTTAACGGCGTACCAAGCATTAATACCAACAATATAAAAACACAGGTGCTGGTTAATAATGGTGAAACCATTGTTCTGGGTGGTATATTTACGACCCAGGTAACCGAATCGATAACCAAGACACCCTTTCTGGGTGATATTCCTTATATTGGTAACCTGTTCAAGAGGCGTACGCAGTCTGATGATAAACAGGAATTGCTCATCTTTATAACCCCACGCTTGATCAAGGATTAACTGGTTCTTGTCCGGATGCGGCCCACCGGATGCGGCCCACCGGATGCGGGCCACCGGATTCAAAATTCGCAGGAGTTAGTTCCTTGGTAAGTGTTTGATTTGTAACTCTAACAAGTTTGATGTTTTGCGAATACTGGTTAAATATAGCACTTTACGGACAGGAACTAACTAACAAGCCAATAAGAGTGAAGCAATTCAGAATTTGAACAACTATCTTTTCGATAGTGTGAACTAACGACGCTACCAAAACACCTGTATGAAACCAGATTCGCACAGATCAAGAAATATATTCCTTGTTGGACCGATGGCTGCCGGGAAGACGACTATCGGTCGTATGCTGGCGAATGAGTTAGGTCTTACCTTTAAAGATACGGATAGAGAAATTGAACATCGTACCGGTGCCGATATACCGTGGATTTTTGATATGGAGGGTGAAACCGGGTTCAGAGAGCGTGAAAGGCAGATTCTGGCAGAATTAACGACAGAATCAGGAATCTTGTTGGCGACGGGTGGCGGCTCTGTAGAACTCGAGGAAAACCGAAGAAACCTGCGGTCGCGCGGCATCGTGGTGTTTCTGGATACCTCTGTAGAATTGCAGTTGGACAGGACCAGAAAGGATAAAAAGAGGCCTTTGCTGCGTACCGATGACCGCGAAAAAGTATTACAGGAACTGAAGTTGAAAAGGGACCCCCTGTACAGCGAAATTGCAGATATCAGGGTGTTTACGGGTGAGAGCGGCAGTCGAAAGATGGTATCTGTCATTTTGCAGAGTCTGCGAGATGAAGGGTATCCGGTAGTCTTGTAATGGAAGTGGTCAATCTGGATCTTGGTGCAGAATCTTATCCGGTCTATATCGGGTCTGGCTTGATGGCGGATGGTGCAATTCTGCATCCCCACATTAAAGGTCAGCAGGTATGTGTTGTCAGTAACACAACCGTAGGACCCATCTATGGCGAGAAGTTGAGACAACAACTCGGTGGTGATCGCGCCGTTGACTATATTGAACTACCTGACGGTGAAGAATACAAAACGCTTGATTCTCTGAACAAGATTATTACCCACTTGCTTGAAAACAGGCATGAGAGGTCCACCACACTAATTGCCCTTGGCGGGGGAGTTGTGGGTGACATTACGGGATTTGCAGCGGCATGTTACCTTCGTGGGGTGAACTTTCTGCAGTTTCCGACTACATTGCTTGCTCAGGTGGATTCCTCAGTGGGGGGAAAGACGGGAGTGAATCACCCGCTGGGTAAGAATCTGATCGGGGCATTCAAACAGCCGGAATGCGTTCTGATCGATATTGATACACTCACCACTCTGCCTGACCGTGAACTCAGGGCCGGGATGGCTGAAGTTATCAAACACGCGGCTATTCGGGATATTGAATTCATTAGTTGGTTGGAAGAAAACCTTGATCGAATTCAGTCCCTGGAACCGGTAACCATGAGTGCTCTTGTGAAAAGAAATTGCCAAATCAAAGCGGCAATTGTCTCTGCAGACGAGAAAGAAAAGGGGACGCGTGCGATTCTGAATCTGGGGCACACATTCGGTCACGCCATAGAAAATGCCATGGGGTATGGGGTTTGGTTGCATGGAGAAGCAGTTGCTGCAGGAAGTGTAATGGCGGCTGATTTGTCATTTCGCATGGGCATGCTGACATCCGGGGAATGCAAGCGTTTCAAGGCATTGATAGCAGCTGCAGGATTGCCTGTTTGTCCCCCCGCTGAAATAACCCCGGAACAATTTGTCGATCTGATGAAGATGGACAAGAAAGCCAGCGGTGGTGAGATGAGGTTTGTATTGCTCAATGGTTTAGGCACAGCAACACTGGTTGATCGAGTTGATTCCGACTTGTTACGACAGACCTTGTCTGCCGGGGATACGCTTTGCGAATGTTAGTGCTCAAACCACTTGACCCCGGGTTAGCGGATGTTGCCTGACAGCAACCAGGACAGCCAGCATCAACATAGAGTATGGCTGCCACGGCGGTGCTTTCCATACGCACGGGAATCTATCTATTGCAGCAGAACTTAACGTCATCTGCGACCATTTTGGACCGCCTTCGTGCAATATGCGGGTTAATCGCATTTCAGGCAACAAAAATGGTCTGTGGTCGTAAAGGGCATCTATCCAGACCGGCAAAGTGCTATAAATGCCACCCGGGATACAGGGCGTCAATCCTGGGCGAGGGCATTGGCGGCATAAAACAGGAAATCGCAGCAACATATATTAAATAGTTATATATATCTGTCTGAGTAAAAGCAGATAGAATTAACATGGATCGCATGCGAGATCGGGAGATCATTCCTGAGACATTTTCAGGGGTTTCAAGGCTGCATTTGCCAGGTGTTACAGCAGAATAAATACTGCGGATGGGGGGAATTCTCTATTTACAGATGTTATCTCACGTTATACAGTAGGAAGGTTAGATAACAGCATGATTTTAATTGAAAATTCAGCTCAGTTCTTTTAATGTTTTGAGCTGGAACGAACAATACGACTCGCGGAGTCTGGTACAATTAGCGCCATTCAGCGTTTGCTGGTGAATCCCATCAAACCGCGGATGGATCGGGTTGCGCCTTATTGAGGAAAAGAGAATGAAACACCGATCGCTCAATAACATTCTGATAGTCAGCGTCCTAAGCCTGATTCTCGCAGCCTGTGGTGGTGGCGGTACGGGTGTAAACATCCTCACCGGTGGCACTGGTCCCATTGATGATCCTTCGATTTTTGTGACGACGCTGACGCTGGTTCCTGACACCATAAGCAGGGGTAATCCGGGCACCGGGACATTGACCCTTACGGATACTGCGGGTGTTGCAATCTCGGGTGCCGTGGTTCAATTTGGAGCCACATCTGGTGTCATGGATCCCGCTTCCGGTGCTGCGTTCACTGACAGCAACGGTATTGCCACGGTGCTTGTGAAAGCCGGGGCAATTGAGGGTTCCGGTACTCTGAGTGCAACCGTCACTGTGAGTAATGAGGTGCTGGAAGCCACTCCTGTGCCCTTTTTGACTGATGGCGATGCGGTAGCTACATTGACTTTGAGTATCAGCACTGGCGCCGGAGGAGGAACCAGCCTCGCTGCGGACGATGCTATCAGTAACGAGTTTCCCGCTACTGTCACCGCAACTGTGATCGACAGTGACGGAGATCCAGTCCAGGGAACTATTGTGGCGTTTAATCTGCCCGATGGTTTCGGATCTCTCAGCAATGAGTCGGACATAACCAATGTGTCCGGTATTGCATCCGTGGTATTGACCGCTGGCACCATCGAAGGAGACGGTACTGTAAACGCGACCACAACTGTTGATGGCCAACCAGTGGTGAGCGACCCGGCCGATGACATAGTTTTTCATACCCTGGGAGATGAACCCATAACAGGAGAAGGCAGTACCAGCCTGACTATTGCCCTGTCAATCCTTGATGAATCGGCTGTTGCCCTTGATCCGCCCAATCTGGACGCAGACACACCGGCTATATTGAGCGCCATCGTCACAGATATCAGTGGCGATCCGGTCAAGAATGTGGTCGTGCAATTTTCGGCGGAACTCGGCGATCTTTTCCCTACCAGTGGACTGGCACTCACGGATCTTCTGGGCGTGGCCACCGCCTCCCTGAATGCGGGCTCAGTTCCGGGAGCAGGTGCGGCCACCGCAACCGTGATCATTGCCGGTCAGTCGTTTGACTCTGACTCCCTGACATTTTCAACACTGGGTAATGCCGGTGACACAGCGATAGTTCTGGCCCTGACGTTCGATGATGCGACTCCCGGCATTCAGAGCAATATTATTACCCTGTCTGAACCGGGCACTCTGAACATATCAGTTGAAGACCCGGGCGGAATCTCACTGCCCAATCGGAAAGTCTCGATTACCACCAATCTTGGCAGCCTGCAATCCGGTACAAGCAGCGGCGCCTCCATTATTGCCACCAGTGATGCCAGCGGCAAGATTACGGCCCAGGTGCTTGCCGGGGCAACGATAGGTACCGGCAATATTGTGGTCACCGCGGGCGACACATCGGCAGCGGTCCAATTTGATGTTGGGGTGGATGGACTGCAGATAGGCACCTTCGCCGGACCGGTTTTCACTGCCGGGGTACTGGATATTGCCACTTCCCCGCTATCCGCGGGCGGTACCACTGTAGTGACGGTTTCTGTAGTCGATCAAAGTGAAACAGTAATACCCGATATTGAGATCCAGTTTTCCAGTAACTGTTCACAGCCGGACCCGGACACCGGAGAAACCTTGGCGCTGGTGACCCAATCAGCAACCACTGACAGCAGTGGTCTTGCCACGGCGACTTACCTGGCCACTGGTTGTGTCGGCAATGATGTAGTCAGTGCGGTTGAATCCAGCAGCGGTGAGTCAGCGACGGCCATCGTGGATGTGTTGCAGTCTGTTACCGGTTCAATCCGGTTTGATTCGGTGGTGGTAGATCCTGACGATCCGACACTTACCAGCATCCAGATCAAGGAATCCGGCGGTATAGTGACGGCGGCAATAATCTTCCAGGTACTGGATGTGCTGGGAGCTCCCGTGCAAGACAAGGAAGTCAGTTTCGAAGTAACCACCACCATTGGCGGTCTAACACTGGTCAACGATACCGGACTGACTGACAGTGAGGGCAAGGTGGCTGCCACTGTGTCGGCGGGTTTTATACCCACCACAGTCAGAGTCAGGGCCAGCGTGGATGTGGATACTGACAATGATGGTATCGACGATACCACGCTGGTGACACTGTCCGAATTACTGACCGTGAATACGGGAATTCCGGACCAGAACAGTATGTCGGTATCCACCGCCACCTTTAATCTGGAAGGCAACAATCTTGATGGTCTGACCACCAGCATAACCGTGAGAATGTCAGATTTTTTTAATAATCCGGTCCCGGATGGTACGGCGGTGTCGGTCACAAGCGAATTGGGTTCCGTGGCTCCGCAGTGCACCACCGACAATGGTGCCTGTACGGTCACGTTTGTTACTCAAGAACCAAGATCACCACTCGATCCGGATAAGCCATTTAAACAGTTGGGCGTGGATGGTTGTCCGGCAGCTCGTATTAATGATGAGTCTGTGACACCGCTTGGCACTGCTGGAAATACTGCGTATATGGTGGATACTGACGACACGGTAGTGGTTCAAACGCTTACAGATG
>JASJXV010000112.1 GCA_030123805.1 Gammaproteobacteria bacterium | reverse complement strand
CCTTCCAAAAAACCATTGATCAAACTACCTCGATGGTGTTCACTCATAAGCGATACGGTTTACTTTAGGAGACTTCGATGCCCGCTCTGGATGGAATGAGAATCCTCGATATGACCCAATACGAGGCAGGCACCTCGTGCACACAGGCCCTGGCGTGGATGGGGGCAGATGTGGTTAAGATTGAAGCACCGGAATACGGTGATCCCGGGCGTGCGGTTGGGCTCACTGACAATAAGGAATACTCGGCATATTTCTGCAACTGGAACGCAAACAAACGCAGCCTTGCACTTAATTTACGGAAACCGGAGGGCCGTGATCTGTTTATGCGCTTGCTGCCAGGCTTCGACGTATTCGTCGAAAATTACGGTCCGGGTGTCATCGAACGGCTTGGACTTGAATACGAAACACTGCGGAAAGCCAACCCGAAATTGATCTATGCGCGACTAAAAGGTTTCGGCTTGTCCGGCCCCTACTCGCAATTCAAGTGTTACGACTCAGTTGCCCAGGCTGCCGGTGGCGCCTTTAGCGTTACCGGGGAAGGTGATAAACCGCCGGTGGCACCCGGCACGACTATTGGTGATTCCGGTACGGGAGTACAACTTGCAATGGCAATTCTGGCAGCTTATGTGCAGCGACTGCGAACCGGAGAGGGCCAACAGATAGAACTCTCGATGCAGGAAGCCGTGACCTATTTCATGCGCACTCGCATTGCTGTCGGGGCTGAATGGGGTGAGAAAGCCTGTCCACGCGTCGGCAATTCCCAGGGTCTTCCACCCGTCAACCTCTATCCGTGCCAGCCTTTTGGACCGAATGACTGGGTATTCATGATGCCAGTCACAGCAGAGCATTGGGACTTGCTATGCACTGCGGCCGACAATCCCGAGTGGCTTGTGGATCCACGTTTTGAGACACCTCAAAAACGCATTGAACATCGTGAGGATCTATACGAAGCCATTGCCAAATGGACTCGAGAGCGCACTAAATACGAGGTGATGGAGATTCTTGGTTCCGCCGGAGTACCTTGTTCGGCCTCTCTGGATACGCGCGAACTTCACACGGATCCTCACCTGGTCGAACGAGATTTTATCAAGATAATTGATCATCCAGTACACGGTAAAGTACCATTGCTCGGATTCGCTCCGAGGTTCTCGGCTTCTGAGGTGCCGATTCAACGCGCGCCACTACTCGGTGAGCATACGGAAGAGGTTCTCGCTGCCGAATTGAACCTCCAGACCGACGAGATCGAGGCACTCCGAAAAGCAGGTGTGCTGCGTTGAATGCACCATGGTGGTTATTCTGACACAGGACGGGATATAAACCTGACGTTCGCCTGAAGTAAATCAATGTAAAATCGACACATAAAGGAATCTCCGATTAATGTCTTGTTCCGCAATAGCTGCGTTAACCCCGTACTCAAAACCTCGCATATTTAAGGCATATATGCGATTTTCTGCGTGGGGCTGCCACCAGACGGGATTGACTTGCCCTCCGGGACGCCGGAGCGACGAAAAAATCCAACTAATCAGAGTTTCCTTATTCCAAGACACTAACCCAGACAAAAAGAGAGATATTTCCAATGAATGGATTTGACCTTGTTGCACAATGCCTGCAAGCTGAGGGCGTTACCTGGATGGCCTGTTTTCCTGCAAACCCGCTGATTGAATCAGTTGCAAAACTAGGCATCCGCCCCATCGTGTTTCGCCAGGAACGCGGTGGTATCAACTGCGCTGATGGCTTTTCCCGGCAAACAGCGGGCAAGCAGATTGGTGTTTTCGCCTCCCAGTCAGGACCCGGTGTAGAAAATTCATTTGGTGGTATTGCACAGGCCTTTGGCGATGCTGTACCGCTCCTGTTCCTTCCCGGCGGCAGCGGCACCAACTCCTATGATATCTCGCCGAATTTTTCCGCGACTCGTAACTACGCTAATATTACCAAACTGGCACTATCGATTGATCGCCTTGATCGCACCACTAAGCAGATGCAGAGAGCCTTCCATGCCTTGCGTCAGGGTCGACCAGGTCCTGTGATTGTGGAAATGCACTTCGATGTGCTGGGTCAACAGGTCACTGCATCTGGCCCTGCCTATAAACCATCAAAAAGCATGCGCTCTGCTCCCAGCCGGGCTGACGTCAAGGATGCCGTAAAAGCACTATTGAAGGCTAAAAACCCTGTTATCTGGGTCGGTCAGGGTGTCCTCTATGCGGCAGCGACGGCAGAGTTACGCAGCCTGGCCGAACTTACCCAGATACCGGTCATCACAACCATGCAGGCAAAGAGTGCTTTTCCGGATGATCATCCCCTGGCATTGGGATCAGCAAATCGAACCGCACCCAAAATGGTGTGGAAATGGCTCGGAGAATCGGATCTGGTGTGCGCGATTGGCTCTGCTTTGACGCGTACCGGGTTTGGTATAGACATCCCGGACAACAAAACGCTGATTCATTCCACCGTGTCATCTGAAGATATCAATAAAGACTATACGGTGGATATCGGTATGGTCGGTGATGCGAAACTGACCCTGGAGCTGATGATTGATGAAGTGAAAGCCGAAATTGGAGAGCAGGGACGAGAGACGAATCAAACTCTGGTTGATGCAATTGCTGCCACAAAAAAAGCATGGCTAGCAGAGTGGGAGCCACTGCTCAATTCTGATGAAACGCCCATTAATCCGTACCGTGTTGTGAACGAAATCAACCAGGCAGTTGATCACGAAAACACTGTAATGACCCACGATGCCGGGAACCCGCGGGACCAGATCATGCCCTTCTACAAGGCAACCACTCCCTATGGTTACATTGGCTGGGGCAAAACAACCCACCTGGGCTACGGCATACCCCTGGCCATGGGAGCGAAACTGGCAAATCCGGAGAAATTCTGCATGAACCTGATGGGAGACCTTGCGTTTGGTCACACCGGCATGGAAATCGAAACCGCCGTGCGCGCCGAAATTCCGATAACCACTCTGGTGATCAACAATCGCACCATGGGTGGCTATGACAAACACATGCCCACTGCCATGGAGAAATATGGCGCTGGAAATCAATCAGGCGATTACGCCGGTGTTGCCAGAGCACTTGGTGCCGAAGCGATCAATGTTACTGCAGTCACTGCTATTGGCCCGGCAATAAAAGCAGCCCAGAATGCCAACAAAGACGGCAAGGTTATGGTGATCGAGGTGAGTACACGGCAGGATACGCGTTTCTCCCAATATTATGATATGTTGAAATAGTGCTTGGCCAAACTAAAGAACTGCGGAGAAAACAGTGCTGGAACGATTCAAAGTACCTGACGATATAGCCATACGCGTGAAAGCTGATGATATGCGTGCAACGGTTGAAAACCTGTTCAAAAGTCTCGGCATGCCAGAACAAGACGCTGTGCAGGCTGCAGACGTGCTCATTTACGCAGATATACGCGGCATTGATTCGCACGGGGTAAGCAACATGACGCGTGCATATGTCGCCGGTTTTCAGAGCGGCTATTACAATCCAACACCTGAGCGAAAAATAGCGCGAGATACGGGTGCTGCAATCACTATCGATTGTGACCGTGGGCTGGGTCTGGCTATGTGTCCCCCGCTTATGGACCTCGCCATAGAGCGCGCCAGGCAGCACGGTATTTGCGTCGCTATTGCCTTCAATGCGGGACATTATGGACCTTCAGCCTACTACGCACACCGCGCCCTGGCGCACAATATGATCGGCATGTCCATGACCACAGGGGGAGTGCATGTGGTGCCGACACATGGTGCAGAACCGCTGCTGGGTCTGAATCCAATCGGTATCGCAGTACCATCGAACAATGAGGTGCCGTACATTTTCGATGCCTCAATGAGTTCGCTGGCATTAAACAAAATTCGCCTCTTGAAACGGCTGGGTGGCGAAGTTGCTCCGGGTTGGGTTACTGAAGCCGATGGCACGCCGAAGATGGATGCAGGACCAGTACCTGACAATTTCATGATGTTGCCACTCGGTGGTACGCGAGATATCGGTTCACACAAAGGCATGGGGCTTATGATGCTGGTAGAAGTGCTGACGTCCGTGTTGGCCGGTACCGGGGCTGGACCTGATCGCCGAGCAGATTCTGCACACTATTTTATGGCTTACAATATCGAAGCCTTCACTGAGCTTGAACTGTTCAAGGATGACATGGACAGCTATCTAAAACGTTTGCGCGAAAGCCAAACGGCACCGGGTGAAGATCGTGTCGTCTACCCGGGCATGCTTGAGCATGAAGATGCAATCGACCGAACTGAAAACGGTATCCCGTATCATCCTGAAGTCATAGACTGGTTCAAGAGCACCTGCGAAGAACTGCAAGTGAGCCACCTGCTGGACGCATACCAATGATTGCATTGCAGACACCACCAGTTTCAAATAGCAGGATTTACGGGACATCCGTTAAAAAATTGTCTGGACAACGGATGTCCTGCCGGGCTCTCTGCGGGCGAACTTCACGATAAAGTATAAAAATTGATCGATTAGCCCTTCACAATTCGGAAATACAAATGCAGCAACAGCAATTCGGCGCCAAAACTACTGCGGATGAAGTTCTGGCAGGCAAAAACCTGCAAGATCAGACTATAGTCGTTACTGGAGCCAACACGGGCATCGGTTATGAAACCGCACGAGCACTTGCAGCGGCAGGAGCCAGAGTCATATTTGCCTGCCGCAATTCCGGCACCGGTGAAGCTGCGGTGGCAAGGGTGCAGCAAAGGCATCCGGGTTGTCGTGCAGAATTCCTGGCTCTCGACCTGGCATCTACAGCAAGTATAGTTAAATTTTGTAATTCACTGGACGCCGAGAAAGTCGATGCGCTGATCTGTAACGCCGGCTTGGCACCAACCCGCTACCAGGAGACTGAAGAGAGAGTCGAACGTACGGTGGGGGTTTGTCATTTCGGTCATTTTCTGCTCACCAAAATCCTTCTGCCGCGATTACTTGCCTGCGGTTCTCCAAGGGTGGTCATGGTGTCCAGTGAGTCCCATAGAATGCCAAAAACACTGGAATTCGAGCGCTTGCCTTTACATCGGAACAATTTCAAATTCATGGTCGCTTATGGCCAGGCCAAGTTATGTAACCTGCTATTCGCCAATGAACTGCAACGTCGTTATGGTAATGAGGGTCTGACTGCTTGCTCTCTGCATCCAGGCACTTTGGTGACCACCGAGATTGGTCGCTCCTCGGGTTTGATGCGTGTCCTGATGAAACTGATTAGCCCATTTACCAAGACCGCAAATCAGGGCGCCGCAACCAGTGTTTATTGTGCGACCCATGAACCAGCCGAGGACTTGCAGGGCCAGTATTTCTCTCACTGTCAAAAGGTGAGAAGCTCAAAAGAAGCCAACGACCCGGTTGTTGCGAAGCGGTTGTGGGATCTCAGTGAACACTGGTGCGAGCAGATACCCGGTTAGTCTTTCCAGGCTGATGCCTGACATCAGGCGTCGGTCGAGTCATCACAGCGAAAACAGCTTATCCGGATTTTCCAGCCCTTCATTAATAAGATCCGCACCCAGTTCAAGGCAATAGACACTCATGCCCGTCTCATAGCCATCATTAAAGTATTCGTCAGCAGACGGCATCTATCCAATCGAATCGTTAGCAAGACCAAGAATTATTGGCATGCCAATACCCCTGTGTTTGGCTTTGTTGTTGAAGTCGATGCCGAGTTCCGTGAACATCTCACCCGGATGGTTGGCATTACAACATCCTCCAGCCTGAGCAGGCTCCGCTGAATCTGTTGGGGATAGGTTTCCCGCACGAAGTTGTCTACTAAATCGCGTTCAAACCCTGCCTGAAAAAAAGGCATTCATCAGGGTACTCCGGACAATGACATCCTTTTTGTCCAGAATTCGGTATCATCGGCATGGGCGACAGAGATCACCACAGACCTGGAATCCGGATTAATGGTCTGTGTCGAGATTGCTTGCGTCATTTTGCACCTCCGGTATCGTCTTCAAGAGCGTAGCTCATCAAGATGGGTAACAACCTTTTCGATAGCGTCGGCAATGTCCAGTGTGTCCTGCTCAGCACCGAGAAATACTTCATGGAATATCCAGACGTTCTCGCTGCCTGCCGCCCGTTCCGCTTCCGGGCAGTGGATATCCCGGTAATCTACCTCACCGGACAAATGCTTTTGATAAAGGGGTGCACCGGTATCATCCAACGGAAACAATTCGCACCTGTAAACAGGTTCGTACACTGAACCGCTGCAGGGAATCCCCTCTGCGCAGAGTGCCTGTATAAACTGATGCAGCGAAACACCTGCATGCATCGATTCCAGGTACTTGAAGATATACGCATAGCCGCTGCGCCGGGTTTCACGCTTATCAATCTTGAGCAACTCGATACCATCCAGATCGGATAGTCTTGTATGCAAGAGATCCTTGTTGTGCTCCCTGATTGGTGCCTGTGCATTGATCATGCGTCGAAATTGAGATCGAAGCAGGGCGGCCTGAAATTCCGTCATACGCATACTCCACCCCAGCGACTGGTGCTGCCGGGTATCCTGAGGACCAAGGCGACCTGAATTGATAAAGTAGCGGACCTTCTCCGCCAACTCTGCATCGTTAGTAGTAACCAGGCCGCCCTCCCCTGCCGTTAGCAATTTTGACGACTGAAAACTGAATGCACCAAAGGTACCATGGCTACCCACACCCTTGCCGTTCCACGCACCACCGTGCATGTGTGCACAATCTTCCACTACGACCAGATCTTTCTTTGCGGCGAAATCCTCAATCCAGCTCATATTGGCCATGCGGCTGCCGAGATGCACCGGTAGTATGCCGCGGGTGCGATTGGTCGTGACATCTTCAATACTTCCCGGTCCGGTTGTTTTTATGCAGTAAGTGGTTGGATCAACATCTGCAAATACGGGAGTCGCTCCCACCAGCAGAACACAACTGGCACTCGCAATAAATGTGAGTGCAGGCACGATTACCTCGTCACCGTAACCGATACCGGCGACGCGCAAGGCGACCATCAGTGCATCAGTCCCGCTGCCCAGAACAACAGCATGGTTGCTGTCATGGTATGCGGCGAATTCTTGCTCAAATTCACAGGCCTGGGGTGAAGGGGGTGGGTAACCACCCCAATAACCGGAATCAAGTGTGGTGCCAAGAGCTTTCTTCTCTGCATTCCCCCACTGTGGCCAGGAAGGAAATGGTTTATTCCTTACGGGAGTGCCGCCGTTAATTGCGAGTACCGTCATTTGCATCTAACCTGCAGAAAAAAAAGAATCCCGGTTTCCCAAATACACTACGCGTTCGATGAAAGATTGGCAAATTCCGAATCTAACGAACTTCTTCTAGACGATACCGAGTCTAATCAGGCTTTCACCGCCTGCGCGGATCGCATCTTTGGCTGATCGGGGTTGCCAGCCCAGGGCTAGAGCTGGTGAATTATCGTATCTCTTGATCTTCCCAACGTCGCCGACAAAGCCCTCTATTTCCCTTATAAAAAGTGCGAAGACTTTGATCAGAAAGTTGGGCAGCTCTCGCTGGGGTATCTTTCCCCCGTAGTCAGGGAATTGCTCGCGCAGATATTGTGCAATCTCTGTAAACCACATGAAACCGTTGGTGCACAGAAAACGGTTCCCGGCAGCCCCTTCGTTTTGGTATGCAAGTCGATGCAGGCTTGCAACATCCCGGACATCGACAATTTCAAAGCCGATACGGGGCAACACAGGTACTTCACCTCTGAGCAATTTCACCAGTGCTTCCAATGACGAACCATAGTCCATTTCCAGTGCCGGACCCAGCACCATTCCCGGATTAATGACCGCAAGTTCAAGATCACCGGTTGAAACGAATTCCCAGGCAAATCTTTCAGCAATGGTTTTACTTTTTGCATAGGCACTTGCTGACTTGTCTTCAAGATCACTCCAGTCGGCTGCAGTAAACAGGTATTCCTGCTCATGATGACCGGTCGATACTGCGCCGACAGAGGAGGTTAGCACGACGCGCTTTATGTGATGTTCGCGTGCTGCCTCGAGCACCATTATCGTTCCCAGCTTCGCAGGCGCTATCACCTCATCCTCGTCTTCAGGTTGGACAGACACTACGGGAGATGCCATATGAAAAACACCATCGCAGCCTTTGACGGCTTCCGACCAGCCATCAGGCTCCAGAAGATCTGCCTGAATCAATTCGATATCCACAGCCCGCTCATTGTGAGTGGCCAACAGAGATCTCAGAGCATCCCCGCGTTCGAGATTGCGTATGGTTCCCCTGACGTCGTAGCCGTGATTGAGGAGCTCGATAATGGTATGGGTCGCAATAAAACCTGAAGCTCCGGTAACCAGTATCTTTTCGGACATACGGCAGACCTTTTTTTTAGGGACAGACACTTTACCAGATTATCAGATTAAATTAGCGAAGATTAGATTGGATAGATTGGGACAGACACCAATGAAGCTTAAGATTAGATTGGGACAGACACCAATGAAGCTTACAATGTCAGCTTCTTAATTGACAAACGCGTTATGGTTCCACGATTTCCGATCGCTCAATTCAAAACATGAAGTTCTGGTTGGCAGATTCGGCGGCAAGAGGGTCAATAAACGCATTAACCATTTCAATAGTCATCTGGAGTATTGTCACCTTACACAAAATTCAGATGATAACGGAATTTGTTCTGATTCTGGTTTGTCCAACTCTCCTGGCCCATTGCTGAAGTTTTCCCTGTGATCCATACGCTCGATATTGGTGTTGCATGGACAAAACCTGCGCAATCCAGCCACGAGTTAACGGGAGATCTGCATTACCAGGAAAATGCGTTCCGCGTAATAATGCCTGATAATCTTTCAAATTGATTGAAAGCAATGATCTTTGTATTGAAGACACCAGAACCTTTGGGTACCGGTGTATTGGCATCAGATTGACTGAGATAGACTCCTTTTGCGTGAGCCTTCGTTTGATCGAGGTGTACTCACCCTCATGAAAGTGCTCCGTGATCTTTGCTCTAACAGGGTTTAGATCAACATAGGTCATACAAGCAAGCACTGCAGGTTCATCAAGCAGCGCAATAGACTTAAAGCGCCCTTCCCAGAAATGACCTCTGCACTGATCTTCCTGGTTTGCGCGACAGGCGATTGGGTAGTTAATGCAACGCATAAACCAGGACAAGCTTCCCAAACGCTCTCGACAACGTTGCATTTTCTTTTGATCGGCTAACAGTAACTTTTTATTTTCGGTCCTGTCTCCCTCAATGATTTGTCCGCTCCGCCTGGGTGGATGAACTTCCAACCAGTGAAAAGCCACCTCTTCATCACTCCATGCGCGGACAGCAGTCGGATCGAAATGCAACACAATGTGATAGTGATTACTCATCACCGCATAAGCATAGATGTCGACTGCGAAGTGTTCCGCCAGAAACAGTAGACGCTCCTCTACCCAGGCGCGTCGGTGTTCATAAGAGCGTGTCGTTAATGGATCCTCACCACACAGCCAGGCTCTACGTACACAACGGGAAATGATGTGGTAGAAACAAGGCGCCTCAGGGTCGACCAGCAGTGCACGTTTGTATGTCATGGGGTGAGTATTTCAAAATCCACAAAGATTTTGTATAAGAGATCGGCTTGACTTGATGTGCGAAAAGGCTGGTGTCACGTAGGAGACTGGTCCCATCCCCACTGTTTCTTTGATTTTTCGTCTTTACTGTCTGTCCCTATCCTTTTATTAAAAAACCGATATCCTATTCGTTTGCATACTCAAAGTACGCATTAGACACAACAACCTTGTCACCTACCACGGCTTCAAATAATACTCGGCCAGTTCCATCCTCCCAAGCCCGCACTTGCAAAACATCACCGGGGAAGACTGGAGACGAAAACCGTACTTTAATCTTCCTAAAGCGGGAAGCATCATTATCGCAAAGAGCACCAAGTAGCAGTTGTCCACAATAACCGAAGGTACATAAACCGTGAAGTATTGGCTCATTAAACCCACCGAATCTGGCAGCTTCGGGATCAATGTGTAACGGATTGTAGTCACCGGACAGTCGATAAATGTGTGCCTGGTTGTCAGGAATTATTGCCTCTGTAGTTGTGGCAGGATCCGAATCCGGCACTTGTATTTTTTCAGAAAAGGTTTGACCTGCACCTTCGAATGGCTCTATGTCTCCCAATTGTTCCACACCGCGTCGAAATGAGCCGTTAACCATCTTGACGTACACGTCTCCATCGCTATCAGTAACAATGCTCTCGGACTCAACAAACCCATTCCCCTTACCTCGAGGATGCACACCAATGACACGGGAGCGCACACTGACCTCACCTTCTACGGGCAAAGGTTTCACCATCTCCAGATAGCGTTCGGCATCAATGTTGAGCGGACCAGGAGAATTGGGAACAGCATTGAGGTCAATCGGAGCACCGGCGCCGCCAAAGCGAATCGGAAAGGTGGGAAATACGGCAAATTGGGGATGACCTTCATAAACAAAACCAAGGTCTCTAATTCCGATGCCAACAGCGTAGAGCAAAACATCCCTTTTCTGGTAGTTGATTTTTACCTCTTCACCCCATGGTCCGGGTTCACCACCCGGAAGGGCCGCCAGTGCATTGTATTGCGCCATTCTTTTTACCTTCGAAAGTAG
>JASJXV010000028.1 GCA_030123805.1 Gammaproteobacteria bacterium | reverse complement strand
TTTAGCAATCCGACGTTTAGGAACGGTTATTCAGTTTGCGTAACATCCACATAAAGCGTTAACCGTTGTCCCGGGTGAATGTATTTCTTTCCTTTCAGCGCGCCGTTCCAGTCTTTTATCTCATTAACACTCAAGTTGAATTTATCCGCAATGCGGGAAAGAGATTCTCCTCGTCTCACCTTATAATTGAGTTTACGGATTGCACCGGGTATTTGATTGCTAACTGGCAGGTTAGGGGCGGTAATTTCTTCGAGCGTAAATATTTTCAGAACGGTCCCCGGGTAGAGAATATCCCTTGTCGCCATACCATTCCACCTGGCCAGGGCTCGCAGGTTCACATTAAATTTCCGGGAGATAGTCCACAGACTATCACCTGACAGAACGGTGTAGGCCTGGGCAGAGTGCCCGAATTTATTTGCCAGATATTCCTGGGTAGACTTTAGCCGCTCTTCACTGCTGAGCACGTATCGATCCGGACTCGTCAAAGCCACGGGAATAAGCAGTGAATCGCCGGTACGGATCAAGTTTCCCTTAATACGGTTTACTTGTCGGATGGTTTGGATACTGGTGTTGTATTTTGCTGCCAGTAATCCCAGACTCTCACCAAATCTTATCTTATGTCGTTGCCAACCGACGCGATCGCCGTCAGCCAGCTGATCAAGATTGGCGTAGAAAGTCTGCTCTTTTTCGACCGGGATCAGCAGGTGATATGGACCCTCTGGATGAGTTGACCACTGATTGAATCCTGGATTGAGCAGATACAATTCCTCAAGGGATATTTCTGCCAGTCGAGCAGCCTGAGACAGATCAATCTGAGAACCAACATCCACCTGTACCCAGTAAGGCGTGTCAGGGATCGAATTTAATACGATACTGTATTGTTCCGGGTCTGCTACCAATTTGGAGATAGCCAATAGTTTGGGTACGTAAGCTCTGGTTTCATTGGGCAGTTTAAGTGACCAGAAATCTGTTGGCTTGCCCTGCATCCGATTTTTTCTAATCGCAGACCTGACGTTTCCCTGACCTGAATTGTATGCAGCGAGCGCCAGTTGCCAATCCTGATCAAATGCCTTATGCAGCGTCTCCAGGTAGTCCAGGGCGGCGTTTGTGGATGCCTGGATGTCTCGCCTACCATCATACCACCAGTCCTGAGTGAGTCCGTACAGCTTTCCTGTGGCGGGGATAAATTGCCACATTCCCATGGCTCGACCATGAGAATATGCAAACGGGTCGTAGGCGCTTTCAACAATTGGCAATAATGCCAGTTCTGTGGGTAGATTACGTGCTTCTATTTCATTTAATACGTAAAACAAATAGCGGTTAGCGCGCGTAACGACACGATTGAGATATTCCTGATTACTGCTGTACCATCTCAATTGTGACTTGACTCGACTCCGCTGCAGATCGTGATTTAGCTGAAAACCTTGCCTGAGTCTTTCCCATAGGCCATGATTCCCGGCAGATTGGGGGGGGGTGTTATCTACTGACTCCGGTTTGACTGGAATGTGAATCGGTATCTCTGTTGACGGCGCCGTATCCATTGCTGAAGTCAGGTCCGGCTGTAGCTGCTTGGGCTGAGATGTTTGTTGATCCTGTACCGGAGTCATGCGATCAACAGAAGATTGAGGGTCGGGTGACACTGGGTGATTACTGTGAATGAGTTTGCATCCCGACAGCAGTAGAAGAAAGAGTAATGCCAGGAGATGCTTCATAAAACTATTATATTTCCGGGAGTCTGATTCAGATACAATTGCATTGCTGATCCGACAACGATAATTGGTGGTAGATTGTGGTCTGTCGCTCGTGCATGGTTATGTTAAGCCGGATGATAAAGAGTCTGTTAGAAAATGCCAAGTAGTGTTGCACAGATAGGAATTTCTGTACGGACAGATCCGATTGCGCCACCAGGTGAAATCTGTTGATCAGTTAACCCCTATGAGGTGAATGTGACGCCAACTGTTCCAGTGGTACCCGCAGATGAATTGTTTCCAATAAGTGATTGGTTCTCCTCACGTTTGGGGAAACAAATTATTGAGACTGAAACTGCGATTCTGGATCCTCTACTTTCAAGTGTGTTTGGGTATCATCTCTTGCAAATTGGAATCACCGAAAGGGAACTGTTCGGTGCCAGTCCGGTCGGGCATAAATTCAGAATGGGGGTATCGTCAGCGCAATACGCACCGGTTATCGGGCGTGTGAATGAATTGCCGTTTGAGAAGGACAGCCTTGATGTGGTCGTTCTGCATCATTTATTGGACTTTTATGAGTCCCCACATCCGATTCTGAGAGAAGTAGCCAGAGTTGTCATACCGTCAGGATATCTGGTAATTGTCGGTTTCAACCCCTGGAGCATTTGGGGTTTGTGGAAGATGATACCTTTCATCAGGAAGAATCCACCCTGGAATGGCGCCACGATATTACCCGGGCGCTTGATGGACTGGCTTACCTTGCTTGACTTCAAAATCGATAGAGCAATTTATGGCTTCTACCGGTTGCCGCTGCCGGTGAAAAGCCGATTCAGACTGCCGGATTATTCACAAGGTTTAAGCCGCAAATTAAATTGGCCTTTTGGTGCAATTTATGTGATCGTCGCTCGGAAACAGGTCAGTACTTTGACACCTATTCAACCCAGATGGAGAAAACACTCTCTCCGCGAGGTTACCGCGGCCCAGCCACTAAACAAAATAAGTATATCCGGAGAGAAGATCGTTGACTAAAGTCGTTGAGATATTCACCGATGGTGCATGTCGAGGAAATCCCGGACCGGGTGGTTGGGGAGTTCTGTTAAGGTACGGCAAGACCGAAAAGGAACTGTGGGGTGGCGAGAAGAATACGACCAACAACAGAATGGAGTTAGTCGCAGCCATCCGCGGTCTGGAAATGTTAAAGCGTCCCTGTGAGGTTGTTTTGACGACGGATTCACAGTATGTGCGCAAGGGTATTACCGAGTGGATGGCGAACTGGAAGAAGCGAAACTGGCGAACCAGTTCCAGAAAGCCCGTGAAGAACGATGATCTATGGCGGCAGCTGGATGAACTGAGTCAGCCGCATAAAATAGACTGGCAATGGGTAAAGGGCCACAGTGGTCATCGCGAAAACGAATTAGCGGACCAACTGGCGAATCTCGGGATTGATGAACTGGAGCATGAATGAACCGGATATGAGCCCGGCGATATGATTAATCAGAGATCGCCAGGATTCAAATTAAGGGGAACAAATAATTATGCGTCAGGTGGTGCTTGACACAGAGACGACGGGACTGGAAACAGAAGAGGGACATCGAATACTGGAAGTAGGTTGCGTCGAAATAATAGATCGCCGAATTACCGGGCGACACTTCCATCAGTACATCAATCCGGAGAGGGATATTGATGATGGTGCACTCGAGGTGCACGGAATCACCCGTGAGTTTCTGGTGGATAAACCGCGTTTTGCCAGCATATGGCCGGACTTCCTGAAGTTTGTACAGGGAGTTGAGTTGATAATACACAACGCTGCATTTGACATCGCATTTATTAATTACGAAATGGGTCTTATGCATGATGACGCAGGAACGATCACGAACTACTGCACTATTATCGATAGTTTGCGGATTGCCAGAGAAAAATATCCGGGGCAGAAAAACAGTCTGGATGCCCTCTGCAAGCGTCTCAATGTTGATAATTCCCAACGGACTCTGCATGGTGCGCTACTCGATGCGGAGATTCTGGCGGATGTGTATTTATTGCTGACGGGTGGTCAGGTCGACCTGATGCTTGATGCAGGTGATGGCGAGAATAGTGGTCAGGATCTGCAACACCTCAAACGCTTGAGTGCTGACAGACCCCCACTTAAAGTAATCAGAGCCAATGACCTGGAGCTGGAATTACACAACCGCAAACTGGACGAAATTGAACAACAGTCAGGCCAGCTGAGTGTGTGGAGAAAAGTAGAACCAGCGGAATAGTGGTTTTGTAATCCTGATTCAATCTCGAACCTGATAAAAACTGGTCGGATCATCAGGCTTAAACAAGTACAGCAGTAGTTGGCTTAAAACAATATTGCCGTCAGCCCGGTATTTGCCCTCCATAAAAGCCTGCATACCGTCCATAGACCCCCTCAGCAATTGGTGGGCTGTGTCATGATAGTCCAGGAAAAGCGTGATAGTCGGTCGTTTATGTTCTCCAGCTGCAAATTGAAATTGCCCGTCTCTTACAAGCAGATGAAACTTCTCGCCAACCTCAAATTGAAATTGAAATATGACGTTATTTTGTTGTAGGAAACCCGGTTTGAAATGAGGCTTGAGTTGGTTTGTAAGCCGTTCAAGATTGTCGGTCAGATCATTCATTCTGCATAGGCTCGCTTAGATTTTTGCTGAATTGGAGTCACTCCTCAGAAACGCTTAGTTGATTTGAAATATGTTATCATGACGCGAATTTTATAGTGTCGCAATTGAGAGGATTCACCTTGGAATTTGTAGCAGAGTATGGGCTATTTCTTGTCAAATCGATAACTGTTGTGCTCGCAATAGTAGTCGTAATAGTCGCGGTTGCCGTCGTCAGTTCCAGGTCCCGCAAGAGTAGCAAGGGACATATAGAGGTCAGGAAGGTAAATGATTCGATACAGGCGATGGAAAATGCTTTAGTCGAGACTGTGCTCGACGCTGATCAGCAAAAAGAGTTACTCAAAGCGGAAAAACGGAAACAAAAAGAAAAACAAAAACAGAAAAAGAAACAACGCAAGCAATCGAAATCAGAAGGTACCGATCAGGAGAGTACCGAGCGTGCTCCACGTACCTATGTGCTGGATTTTAAGGGTGACATTCAGGCCAGTGCGGTGACTCATCTGCGCGAAGAGATAACCGCGGTGTTAACCATGGCAGAAGAGCCGGACGAGGTTTTATTGCGTCTCGAAAGCGCTGGGGGAATGGTCCATAGCTATGGGCTGGGAGCATCGCAATTGATGAGAATTGTCGATAAAAAGATCTCTCTCATAGTGGCGGTGGATAAAGTGGCGGCTTCAGGGGGCTACCTGATGGCATGCATCGCAAACAGGATTATTGCTGCGCCCTTCGCGATATTGGGCTCTATTGGTGTAGTCGCGCAGATCCCGAATTTTCACCGGTTGCTCAAGAAAAACGAGATTGATGTAGATGTGATAACAGCAGGAGAATACAAGCGTACTCTCACTGTGTTCGGGGAAAATACCGAAAAGGGAAGGAAAAAATTCACTGAAGAGCTGGAAAATGTGCACAGTCTTTTCAAGAATTTTGTGTCAGAAAACAGAACCGCAGTGAACATTGCAGAAGTGTCAACAGGTGAAGCCTGGTATGGTACTGACGCACTGGAAAGGAACCTGGTGGATGAACTGAAGACATCCGATGATTATGTGTTTGAACAATGTCGGACAAGAGATGTATTCCAGGTGTCCTTCGTCGAAGACAAGAGTAAGGTCGATAAGCTTTTGGAGCGTATCAGCCTGACTATTACTGACTCGTTAGGGAAATCACTGCTGGAAATGTTGCATAACCGAAACCTGTTTAAGTAACAAGATCTGTTCAATGTGTCTTGGCTTGAAAACCATGTAGACATGATTCTTAAAAACTTACAACCAGATGGGGAAACATGTGGATAAATTTAATGCGTTTTGGGTGGAAAAAAGTGAACAAGGCGTATCGCAGAGTATTGTTGAAAGGTCTGTAGATGATTTGCCACCCGGCGACCTGCTGATTAGAGTTCGTTACTCTTCTCTGAATTACAAGGATGCGCTGTCTGCCAAAGGTGTACCAGGTGTTACGCGCGCGTACCCCCACACGCCCGGAATTGATGCCGCGGGTATCGTGATTGAAAGTAGTAGTGACGATATCTCCGAAGGGGATGAAATTATCGTAACCGGTTACGATCTTGGGATGAATACTGCCGGTGGCTTTGGGCAATTGATAAGGGTTCCGGGTAGTTGGGCGGTCAAGCTGCCCCAGGGGATGTCCCTCGAAGATAGCATGATCCTGGGCACTGCTGGCCTAACTGCCGGATTATGCGTGGACAAACTGATACAGATGGGGGCTTCTCCAACGGATGGTCCGGTACTGGTAACAGGTGCAACTGGTGGTGTTGGGTCTGTAGCTGTCATGCTGTTGGCGAAGTTGGGTTATGAAATAGTTGCCCTTTCCGGGAAAGCGGATAAAGAACAATTCCTAAGGACTTTGGGAGCGAGTTCGGTAGTGGGTAGAGCAGCGTTATCCGAGGAAAACAAGAAGTCTATGCTAGCGACAGATTGGGCTCACGCCATAGATGTGGTCGGTGGAAATATTCTTTCCAATGTGATTAAGAGCCTGAAACCTGGTGGTAGTGTAGCGATTTGTGGACTTGTGGCATCACCGGCATTCGATGCAACTGTGCTGCCATTTATCCTGAGGGGAATTAATGTTCTTGGTGTCGACTCGGTAGAAATTCCCCTGCAGAAAAAGGTAGAAATCTGGAATAAATTTGCCGCTGACTGGAAGCTGGAAGAATTGCAGTCACTGGCAACTGAGTCGAATCTGGAAGGTTTGTCAGCTGCCATCAACACCATTTTCAGCGGCCAAATGGTCGGCCGTACGATTGTTAATCTCAATTAGACCTAATCGCGTCTTAATGCATCACTAACAGCGATTGGTGTGGGATATTTAAATACCACAATATAGGATGAGATCAAAAACGTCAGGATAGTCGTTGCCTGAATCAGATGCGAAACCTCCAGGCTAATCAACATGTTGCTGCTCGCAATAAATGCGATGAGCAATGAAAACTCACTGATCTGTCCCAGTCGAAACCCGATCTCCCATGCCAGCGGCACTGATTCGCCGGCATTGTGTAATAACACTCGAAATACGATGGGTTTGGAGATCAATACAACGATTCCCAGAGCAATTGCGGGCATCAGGACCTGTGAGAGTAAGTGCAACTGAAATCCAGCACCCAGCGAAAAGAAGAATAGCACCAGGAAGAAGTCCCGCAGGGGTTTCAGATTTCCGGCGATATAAAGGGCGATGGGACTGGTTGCAATGGAGATACCCGCAATAAATGCACCCACTTCTACCGACAAGCCCAAAATCCTGGCCAGTTCTGCGACACCAAGACACCAGCCTATTGCCAGCAGAAAGATATACTCATGAAATGCGTCAAATCGTGCCAGTAGCTTAAACAGGACATACTTGACGAACAAAAGACAGAACGCTATTAACAATGGCAGGGCCAGTAAGGTCTGATAGATCTTTGAAGGGTCTTGCGCAGTGAGAAAACCACCGCCGATCACCAACAACGCGATAATGGCAATCAGATCCTGGATTAAGAGCAGACTTACGACGATTTCTCCGGTATGTCGATGATGTAATACAGTGGTTGGCAATAATTTGATACCCATGATGGTGCTGGAAAACATCATTGTAATACCGATTACCACACACTCATGGAAAGAGAATCCGAACAAGGAACTCACCATGAAGCCGAGCAAAGCAAATAGTATGGAGCTGGAAATAGCCACCAGCGTGGCTTCTCTTAGCATACTGAGTAATTTGGCAGGTTGCATGTCCAAACCGAGCAGGAACAGAAGGAAAATAATGCCGGTAACCGAAATTCCCCGGATCAGTTCAGGATCTGAAACCAGCGATAGGCCAGATGGACCCAGCATCGCTCCCACTACAATATAGGCGACAATCAGAGGCTGCCGGGTAAATAGTGCTACAGTGGCCAGAATGGCGGCTGTGGTGAAGATCAAGAAGAACGAAAATACTAACGGATCGGGTTCCATTGGCCATTCTTTACGCTGAGAAGATAATAAAAGTATAGCTCTTTGTTACGTAAAAAGTGAGGGTTGGTTGAAACAGAAGTTGCGAGATATGAGAACCTGTAGGTCGGATTAGCGTAATCCGACTTTTTGCCTTAATTATGAATTTTGTCATTTGAAAGTTACGGGTTACGCGTAGCGCGTAGGGGGAACAACCAGCTATAGGTTTTCTATCGCCATCAGATTCGGCTAATCCAGTTGCTGTGTCCTGAACAGCGGCTCACTGTTGTCGGCAGCTGATTGATAGTGGTATGAAAACTGAGGCACGTCTGACAATGCAAGTATTGATCCATCTGCCAGACAAAACTTGTCGAAACCGCATCGACTCATCTGTTCAAGCTGGTCTCTTCTTACATCACCAATGGCTCTTAGTTCGCCTGTGTAACCAAGCTGTTGACGAAGAATGCTGGCTGATGAGTAGGCACGACCATCTCGAAAAGTGGGAAAGTTAAGTGCCACAAAGGCTAAGCGATGCAGATCACCAGCTAATTGTTCCGGTTCTTCGCCGCTGTCCAGCCAAACGGCTATGTCGGTTCTGTTTTCATAGTCAGCTTTGTCAGCCAACCATAACGCCAGGGGAATAATCAGATATCTGCTATCTGCTTCGGGTTGCTTATCTGCGGCTACTAACTGCCATTTAATATCAGCCGATTTATTTGCATCGGAACTTGTCACTGTCATATCTCCTGTTCTCGCCCGGCCAGACTAATGCGAATAATTATAAGCTCGATCATAGAATTTCGGATTTTGCATAGACGGTTGTTTTAAATGCCTCCATACCTATACGTCGGTAAGTTGCCAGGAATGATTCACCTGCTTCGCGGTGTTGCGTATAAACCGAAATAATCTTGTCAATTACGTCGGGGACTTCCTCTCTGGCAAAAGATGGTCCAATGATTGACGCCAGAGAAGCGTCATTGGCTGCTGATCCTCCTATGGAAATCTGATACCATTCCTCACCCTTCTTGTCGACACCCAGAATGCCAATATTACCCACATGGTGATGACCGCAGGCGTTCATGCAACCTGAAATGTTTATCGAAATTTCACCCAGATCATGTAAGGTGTCTATGGAATCATAGCGCCGTTGAATAGCTTCTGCTACAGGGATGGATTTTGCGTTTGCCAGCGAGCAAAAATCGCCGCCCGGACAGCATATCATATCCGTTAGTAAGCCAGCGTTGGGGGTAGCTAAACTGCCACTGGTTGCTTCCTGCCACAATGCATAGAGATCACGCTGTTTAACATCAGCCAAAACCAGATTTTGCTCATGTGTGGTGCGAACCTCACCGAAACTGTACTTGTCTGCCAGATCCGCTATCTGTAGCATTTGTGTGTCTGTCACATCTCCAGGCGGCACGCCGGTGGGTTTCAGTGAGAGGATCACGATTGCATATCCGGGTACCTTGTGCGGCTTCACATTTCGCCTTTGCCAGGCTGCAAATCCGGAATCGTCCGCAATGCGGGCATCAGTTGCGCTTTGAGCTGAATAGGCTGTTGTCGACTTCTCGGCAGAGAATGTTTCGTATTCAGGGTGGGTGAAACAAGCTGAGACACGATTTATCTCTGCCTCTGTCAGAGTGCCCGGTCCGTCTTTCAAAGCCTGCCATTCCTGTTCGACCTTTTCAGCATACTTTTCCGCTGTCATGGCGCGGACAAGAATCTTGATGCGGGCTTTGAACTTGTTGTCTCTTCTGCCGAAACGGTTGTAAATACGCAGCATGGCATCCAGGTAAGTAAGCAGATGTTTGCCGGGTAAAAACGTCTTTATTACTGAACCGATAATCGGAGTACGCCCCAGGCCTCCTCCTGCCAGCACTTCGAAACCCACTTCACCGTCTTCTTTCCTGATCAGGCGCAATCCAATGTCATGAATCTGTATTGCTGCACGATCGACGGCAGCACCGGTAACCGCTATTTTGAATTTCCGTGGCAGCCAGTTAAATTCGGGATGAAAGGTCGACCATTGACGAATCAATTCACACCAGGGACGACTGTCCTCGATTTCGTCAGCCGCAACACCTGCAAATTCATCAGTGCTGGTATTACGAATAACGTTACCACTGGTTTGGATGGCATGCATCTGCACCTCAGCAAGATCTGCGAGGATATCCGGCACTTTTTCCAACTCAGGCCAGTTAAATTGAATGTTTTGTCGGGTCGTAAAGTGACCGTACGCCTTATCATAGTGACGCGATATATATGCGAGTTTTCGCAGTTGCTTTGAATTCAGCATGCCATACGGGATTGCAACTCGTAGCATTGGAGCGTGTCTTTGAATATACAGACCGTTCCGAAGTCGTAAATCCAGGAACTCTTCTTCCGGTATTAACCCCTTCAAATATCTTTTAGTTTGATCTCTGAATTGGGCTACGCGCTCATCAATGAGCTGTTGGTCATAGCGGTTGTACTTGTACATAAAATTTTAAATTTCTGCCTGAGAATCAGAAAAAATATCAGGAATGCTCTTCTCAGAGAATGAATGTTTTGGTCTATTCTTAGATCTACGGGAGATAAGTTGAGGTGACATGCACATACCTGAAGCTTTAATTATAGCCTGATCATAGCCGCCGTTGCGATCTGCCGGGTCAGTCGTCAGTAGTGCCCTGCACTCATATCCCGCCGGTGATTCAACCCGACTTACCAGTAATCTTCTCTGATGACCCGGAACCTGATTGCCACACTCTTGTCTCCAGCCCGACAGCGGGTACCGTTGGTATGAGTTGGGAAAGTAAAAGCGACATTACAGCGATACTTGCACCGATGACGAAAACCAGACCTGGTTCTATGACCCACATCAATCCAAGTGCTGCTGGAAGTAACACAGCAGCAATATGATTGATGGTGAAACTGATTCCTGATGTTGCTGCGATATCAGCAGGATCTGCGATCTTCTGGAAATAGGTTTTAATAGCGATAGCCATAGAGAAAAATAAATGGTCAAGAAGATAGAGAATAACGGCGATTACTGCACTCTCCACTACCGCATAGCTGAGAAAGATAAGAATCAGACCTGAGTATTCGAGTGTTAACGCATGCCTCTCACCAATACGAGTAATCAGCTCGCCAATCTTCGGTGCAATCCAGATATTTAATGCTGAATTAACCAGAAACAGCAGCACTATGGTGTCCACTGCGAATCCGAACTTTTGTACCAGCAAGAATCCCGCGAAGACCGTAAAAATCTGACGTCTGGCTCCAGCCAGAAATGTTAAAACATAATACAACCAGTATCGCTTTCTCAGGAACAGCTCCTTCTTCTGCACCACCTGGTCCGGATGATGCGGAATGGCGAGCCAACAGAACAAACCGATACCGACGGTTATAACACCAGTGACGAGATAGATGGTGGTGTAATTAGCATCGTAAGACCTAAACCACCAAAAGAGTCCACCCAACACCAGCAGAGATACGAATGAGCGCATGGCAATAATCTGCCCCAGTACTTTAGGCGCTTCGTGCTTGTCTAGCCATTGCAGACTGAGCGAAGTCTGCATAGTCTCCAGATAATGAAAGCCAATGGACATGATGACTGTAGTCAGGTAAAGACCAAGCACCGTGGGGAAAAACCCTGTTATCGCAGTTCCCAGACCGAGGACAATTAATGCCAGGATGGCAAGATTCTGTTGTTTGATGACAAGGAGTACAAACACCACGGTAAAAGCCAGAAAACCGGGAATCTCTCTCAAGCTCTGTAATATGCCAATCTCGACACCGGTAAAAGACGCCGATTCCACCACAAAATTGTTCAGTAGAGCTTGCCATGTGGCGAATGCTATAGGGCTCGCACCGGCCAGGAGAAACAACAGGGTTTTTCTCCGGGAGAGCAGGGGGATTTTTTTTAGCACCTTATCTTGTGGTTCCTTAACTTCTACTAACTCAGCTGAATAGAGACAATCGGAAGGATAGCAAGAACTAGACACTATGTATTAACTTGCTCCGCAAAAAGCGTTAACACACCTTGTCTGGCTGTATTAGTCAAGAATTGATCCAGAAAAAAACCTTCTGGATCAATTGCTTGCAAGTTAATACATATCAGCAGTCGAGTAAAAACAAGTCCTGCGATGATAAAAAGCACCCGCCAGCCGCGGTGGGAATCTGCTTCGCGCGTCCTGCTATTCCTCAGGATAACAGATTCGGGCGGAGCCAACGTTCAGCTTCCGCTACTGATATGTTCTTTCGTTTTGCGTAGTGGTGTAATTGGTCTCTGTCGATTTTTCCCAGACCAAAATAACAAGCATCCGGGTGGCTGAAATAAAAACCGCTAACAGATGCTGCCGGGGTCATTGCGTAGTTTTCGGTCAGGCTGACACCGGTAGCGTTTTCAGCGTTTAATAGTTCAAACAAGGTTTGCTTTTCTGTGTGATCCGGGCAGGCGGGATAACCGGGTGCGGGGCGAATGCCGACGTATGTTTCTTTAATCAATTCTTTGTTGTTCAGTGATTCTGTCTTTGCGTAACCCCAGAACTCCTTTCTGATACGTTCATGCATGCTTTCGGCAAAAGCTTCGACAAGCCTGTCCGCCAGTGCTTTCAGCAGGATGCTATTGTAGTCGTCATGCCGTGCTGCATATTCCTCGACCAGTTCCTGAACGCCAATACCAACTGTCACAACAAAACCTCCAACGTAATCCTGCCGGTCAGCAGTTTTAGGTGCAACAAAGTCCGCCAGACAATAATTGGGTTTCCCCGCTGGTTTGTCGGTTTGTTGCCGAAGATGGTGCAAAACAGATATGACGCGCTGCGGGTCCTCTTCGCTGTAGATCTCTATGTCATCGTCGTTGATCTGGGCTGCTGGCCAAAAACCGATGACGGCATGAGCGCTAATCAACTTCTGGTCGATTATCCTGGTTAACAAAACCCGGGCGTCGGCGAAGAGTTGCGTAGCAGCTTCGCCAACTACAGGATCGGCGAGTATAGCCGGGTACTTCCCGGCCAATTCCCAGGTAATAAAGAACGGAGTCCAGTCAATATAATCGATCAACTCCGACAGAGGATAGTTGTTAAATACACGGGTACCCAGGAATTCCGGTTTAGGTGGAGCATAGGATTCCCATGTTATAAGGGGTTTGTTTTTTATTGCTGCAGCGTGCGATAACAGTTTCCTGTTAGGCCGTCTGTTCTTGTTACGCTCTCTGATTCGTGCATATTCATCGCGAGTACTGGCTACGAACCCGGGTTTGAGCGTTGCGCTTAAAAGAGTTGTAACCACACTTACTGCTCTACTGGCATCGGGCACATAGACAGTGCAGTCCCCGCTATAGCAGGGCTCGATCTTTACCGATGTATGTGCTTTGGATGTGGTGGCGCCACCAATCATCAGAGGGCGCTCAATGTTCAGGCGCGCCATCTCGGAGGCAACATGTACCATTTCATCAAGAGAAGGGGTAATCAGTCCGCTTAAGCCAATGATATCGACTTGTTCTTCCTGAGCGATGTGAAGAATCTTTTCACAGGATACCATCACGCCCAGGTCGATCACGTCATAGTTGTTACACTGCAGCACAACTGCCACGATATTCTTGCCAATATCATGGACATCGCCCTTCACGGTAGCCATCAGGATTTTACCCTTTGTTCTAGCCACACCGTCTTTTTCTGCGTCAATAAAAGGTTCCAGATGGGCAACGGCTTGTTTCATTACTCTGGCGCTTTTTACGACCTGGGGAAGGAACATTTTTCCGCAACCAAACAAGTCTCCCACCTTGTTCATAGCATCCATCAATGGTCCTTCAATAACATCGATAGGGCGTTCACTGACCAGACGCACTGCTTCTGTATCTTCAATGATGTAGGTATTGATGCCTTTCACCAGGGCGTGGCAGAGTCGTTCCTCGGCCGGTTGTTCCCGCCAGCTGAGATCTTCAGCTGGCGATATAGATCCCTTACCGGAGAATTTTTCCGCAACTTCCAGCAATTTGTCGGTTGCATTCGGGTTGCGATTTAGAATGACATCTTCCACTGCATCTCTCAGTTCGCCGGGAATGTCTTCATATATAGCCAGTTGTCCGGCATTGACGATACCCATGGATAGACCCTGTTTGATCGCGTGGTAAAGAAAGACCGCATGAATTGCCTCTCTGACACGGTTGTTACCCCGGAATGAAAACGACACGTTACTGACACCACCGGAGACGAGGGCGTGCGGTAGATTGGCTTTGATATAACCACAGGCCTGGATAAAATCCTGTGCGTAGTTGTTGTGCTCCTCAATCCCTGTAGCGACTGCGAATATATTCGGATCAAAAATAATATCCTGGGGGGGGAAGCCGAGTTCATCAACAAGAATCCTGTAGGATTTTTCACATATTTCGATTTTGCGATCCAGCGTATCCGCCTGACCTGCTTCATCAAATGCCATTACGACCACGGCAGCGCCATATTTCATGCACAGCGTTGCCTGACGAACAAACTCGTCCTTACCCCCTTTTAAACTGATAGAGTTAACGATGGACTTTCCCTGCAGGCATTTGAGACCCGCTTCAATGACTTCCCATTTTGAGGAGTCCACCATCACGGGCACCCGGGCGATCTCGGGTTCTGCTGCGATGAGGTTCAGAAATCTGGTCATGGCAGCCTTGGAATCCAGCATGCCTTCATCCATGTTAACGTCAATTATCTGAGCGCCGCTGCTTACCTGTTGAGCTGCTATTTGAATGGCTGTTTCATAGTCATCATCAAGAATCAGGCGCGAGAATCTGGCTGAACCGGTAATATTAGTGCGTTCACCAATATTGACGAACAGTGATCTATCGTCAATGGTGAATGATTCAAGACCGCTCAATCTGCAGATATTGCTACGTGGCGGCGGCTTTCTGGGTGGATATTTTTTTGCCAATCGGGCAAATGCTTTGATGTGTTCGGGCGTAGTTCCACAACAACCGCCGATGATATTAATGAGTCCCTTCGATGCATATTCTTCTACTACTTTTACCATTTCATCAAGTGGCTCATCATACTCTCCGAACTCGTTAGGTAAGCCTCTGTTTGGATAAGCACTGATATAAACATCGGATATCTTTGCAATTGCATCAATATAGGGGCGCAATTCCTCTGCCCCCAGAGCGCAGTTGAATCCCACGCAAATTGGCTTGGCATGCGCAATGGAGGCCCAGAAAGCATCCGGAGTTTGCCCTGAGAGTAATCTGCCACTGGCATCCGTGATGGTTCCAGAAATGATAATGGGTAATTCAATACCTGACTCTGCAAAGCAATTCTGCACAGCAAATATCGCAGCTTTTGCGTTCAGCACATCAAAGATGGTTTCAATAAGAATGATATCTACATCGCCCTCAATCAAACCGCGCGCGGCAGTTGTGTAGTCATCTACCAGTTGATCAAACGTAATATTTCGAAAGCTCGGATCGTTAACGTCCGGAGAGAGACTGGCGGCTTTGGTAGTCGGACCGATGGCTCCGGCAACAAAACGCGGCTTGTTGTCTTCCTGAAATGCGATGTCTGCTGCTTGCCTTGCTTGTCTTGCCGCACTCAGATTCATCTCGTAGACAAGGTCTTGCATGCCATAATCGGCTTGAGATGTGCCATTGGCGGTAAATGTATTGGTTTCAACGATATCTGCACCTGCCCGCAAGTAGCGCAGATGAATGTCTCGTATGATATGCGGTTGAGTCAGACAGAGCAGTTCATTGTTGCCTTTGACAAGTCGCGGATAGTCTTTGAATCGAGTGCCGCGGAAATCTGCTTCGGTGAATCGCCGTTCCTGAATCAAGGTCCCCATGGCACCATCCAGCACCAAAATCTGGTCCTTGAGACGACTCTTTAGTGTGCAGATTCGATCTTCACGAGCACTCATTATTTTAGTTCCGCTGACTTGTCCGGGGTGGTTAATAATATCAGACCCTTTGTTCCGACTATTTGATATTCCTTTATAGTCTGTATGAGTGAATTTCAGGTACAGCCGGTATGCCTTGAAATCTGTATATAAAATCAAAAACCCACTTATATCCATATGAAAAAAATGGATATACAGAAATAGTATCTTGGGGAACTATGGCTTATTATAGCCGAGTACACCCTCGCATAGAGTTAATCCCTGGAGACTCAAATATGATCGAAATAACCGTACCTGCACAGGCGTATCTTGTCGATCTACTGGCCAAACAGGAAGATGATGACGTGGCGGTCCGCATATTTGTTTCGGATCCGGGTACGCCCATGGCGGAAACATGTATTGCTTACAGCAGGGCAGGTGAAGAACTGGAGGATGATGAAAGAGTAGAGTATGACGGTTTTGTCGCCTACTTCGATAGTCGTAGTCTGCCCTATATGAAGGATGCTGTGGTCGATTTTTCCGAAGATCGCATGGGTGGACAGTTGAACATCAAAGCACCGAACTCGAAGGTCCCCCAGGTGTCTGAAAACAGCCCTATCGAAGACCGGATCAACTATGTTTTGCACAGTGAAATCAATCCCGGACTCGCCGCCCATGGCGGCATGGTGACACTGATTGAAGTTGTTGAAGATAGTGTCGCGGTACTGCAGTTTGGTGGTGGCTGTCAGGGTTGTGGCATGGTGGACGTGACACTGAAGGACGGTGTTGAAAGCACGCTGCTCAGACAACTGCCGCAATTGACAGCAGTCAGGGATGTGACGGATCACAGCAATCGGGAAAACGCCTTCTACAAATGATCAACGGTCGAATATTGTAGCCGCTAAATGTCGGTGGAGGCGATCACTGAGACGTCTGATTGCGGATTTTGTCCTAATCAGACCCACAGGTTCTATGCCGATATTTATCCAACTTACTTGAACAGATCACCGCTCCCGGCATGCAACTCCGGCAATTTTCTCCAGGGCAACACGTCCTTTACTTTATCCCGCAAGCCGAGAATCATCTGCTCTGTCGTTTCCCAATCCACACAGGCATCAGTAACTGAAACACCGTATTTCAATTGAGATTTGTCTTCAGGAATTGATTGATGACCCTCAGCAATATTACTTTCCAGCATCAGTGCTATGATAGAATTATTCCCCTCGAGAATCTGGTTACCAACATTATCCATTACCAATGGCTGCATCCTTGGATCACTGTTTGAGTTTGCATGACTGCAGTCAATCATAATATTCGAGCTGACTCTTGCCTTCAGTAATGCTTGCTCACAAAGAGACACACTGACGGAATCATAATTTGTTGAACCACCACCGCCACGGAGTACGATATGAGCCTGTTGATTGCCTCGGGTCCGTATAATTGAAATCTGGCCCTCATGGTTTATTCCCAGGAACCTGTGAGGTGCTGAAACGGATTGCAAGGCGTTGATTGCAACCTCCAAACCGCCGTCTGTGCCGTTCTTGAATCCAACAGGGGAGGACAGGCCACTGGCCATTTCACGGTGTGTCTGCGATTCGGTGGTTCGAGCACCGATGGCGGACCAGGAGATAGTATCCTGCAGATACTGGGGGGAGACAGGATCAAGAGCCTCTGTGGAAGTCGGCAATCCCATTTCGGCCAGATCAAGCAGAAGCTTTCTGCCTTGTTGTAAACCCTCCCTGATATTGAATGAATCATCCATATAGGGGTCGTTGATGAGTCCTTTCCAGCCGATAGTCGTTCTGGGCTTCTCGAAATACACCCGCATTACCAGAAACAGAGTATCATCAACTTGCTCGGCCAGTTTTTTCAATCTGGATGCGTAATCCAGTGCCGCTTCAATATCATGGATAGAGCAGGGCCCAACGACAACGAACAGTCGAGTGTCCTGCCTGTCCAGTATGGCTCCGATTATTGCTCTGGAATTCTGTACCATGTCACTCGCAGCTCCCTCCAGCGGCAGTGACCTTTTCAATTCCGCAGGTGGTATGAGTGTTTCCTGACTTAGTACGTTTAGATTGTCTACTTTTGAAGTTGGCATAGTATTTTTCCTGTTAACAGCGGAATCTTGAGCAATCGGTAAAAGTGGAAAAACTCACGGGCAATAAAAAACCCCGATGAGTTATCCGCCGATCGGGGTTTCCCAGTAGGCGGATCAGACCGCCTTTAGTCTTTATTTAATAGGCGATCTGGTATAGGTCCTCAAAATAATAATATCCAAAATACTGACCCGGCCAATAGATCCCTTGCGGTAGAGGACAGGTGGTTTTGGCTGAGTTTGTAAATCGCCCATTGCATATCGTTCTATTTTGCATGTAGCTCATGATAGACATGTCAGAAATAAAATCAAGGGGTTAGGCGGCAATGCTAGAATAACCTCCCGGCATCAAACTGTTCTGGTCGCGTCAACCGGAGAGATTCCCTCCGTCCCCTTTAATTAACCCAGTCCCTTTTTTAGCAGCAATTGTCTACAAATTATTAGTTGACTTTGAGAATGACCCGCATAGTATCCCCACTTTCCTCTCCACCTTCCGTTATCACCAGCAGTTATATATGACTTATGAGTTGACCATTACCACGGTGACTGCTCTGGTCGTCGCGGGATTGTTCGCCGGATTTGTAAATACTCTGGCCGGTGGCGGGTCCATGTTGACCCTGCCGGCATTAATGATGTTGGGAATGCCTGCTGATATTGCAAACGCAACCAATCGGGTGGGCGTGTTATTGCAGTCTATTGAGGGTGTCAGAGGGTTCCACGCCAATGACAAACTGGAGAGTCAGGCAATTGGACCCATGCTGATACCGACACTCCTGGGAGCTCTGTGTGGTTCTCTGGCGGCATCTTATCTACCCGTCTGGTTACTTAAACCGATACTGTTGGGATCGATGCTCCTGATTGCGCTAATAACTCTGTTCAAACCGTCTGTTGTGGCGCCCCCGCCAGGTACGATTCCATACAAATTGCAGCAGCGACCAGCAGCTGTCATTGCACTTTTCCTCGCTGGTGTATATGGTGGATTTGTTCAGGCCGGTGTGGGATTTATGCTCATCGCAGCATTGGCGGGCGGGCTTCGTTACGATCTGGTACGAACCAATGCGCTGAAGATGGTGTGTACAGCAATATTCAGTGTCGTCGCGTTGGCTGTATTTATGGCGCGTGACCAGGTGTTGTGGATTCCGGGATTAATATTGGCGGTAGGCATGGTCGTTGGCGCTTCCCTCAGCGTCAGATTTGCAATATCTGTGAGTCAAAATACGCTAAAATGGCTTCTCTTTGTTTTGGTGACTTTAGCCTGTGGCGGTGCCCTATTGTTCAGTTAGATATGATCGAAACATAAAATGACAGATTCAGAAGACAAGTACCCGCACAATTTTATTCGAGCAATCATCGAGTCAGACATCGCGTCCGGCAAAAACGATGCGGCCGTGGTTACGCGGTTTCCTCCAGAGCCAAACGGTTACCTGCATATTGGGCACGCCAAGGCGATATGTTTGAGCTTCGGCCTTGCAGCAGAGTTTAACGGGCAAACCTATTTAAGGTTTGATGATACCAACCCGGTGAAGGAAGACATTGAATATATGAACGCCATTCAGAAGGATATTGAATGGCTGGGATTTGCATGGATCGAATTGCGCAATGCCTCGGATTACTTTTCTCAGTTGTATGACTTTGCGGTGCAACTGGTTCGCATGGGAAAAGCATATGTGGACAGCCTTGGTGCTGACGAGATACGCGAATATCGCGGCACGCTCACTGCACCCGGCCGCAACAGTCCATATCGGGATCGCTCCATTGAGGAAAATGTGGATCTTTTTCAACGCATGCGTGCCGGTGAGTTTGTCGATGGTGAACATGTATTGAGAGCAAAAATCGATATGTCGTCGCCCAATATAAACATGCGAGATCCCGTTATATACCGGATTCGTAAGGTGTCTCACCATAGAACCGGTGACCAATGGTGCATCTACCCCATGTATGATTTCACGCACTGCCTGTCCGATTCAATTGAAGGTATCACCCATTCTTTATGTGATCTTGGTTTCGAGAATCAACGCCCACTGTATGACTGGTTCCTGGATGAACTAAAGGTCAATTGTCATCCTCAGCAGATAGAGTTCTCACGTCTCAATCTGCAGTACACCATGATGAGTAAAAGAAAGCTGAAAAAACTGGTGGATGCAGGCATCGTCGATGGTTGGGATGATCCCCGTATGCCGACCCTCGCGGGATTGCGTCGTCGTGGCTGCACTCCGGAAGCGATTCGCGATTTCTGCCGACGTATTGGTGTGACCAAGAATGACAATAATGTCGAACTGGCTTTTCTGGAAAATTGCATCAGAGAGAATCTGGAACCCAGAGCGAAACGCGTGATGGGAGTGCTGAACCCCCTCAAGTTGGTGATTGAAAACTACCCGCCTGATAAAGTAGAAGAATTGACCGCGCCCAATCATCCAAAAGATGCGTCCATGGGCAGCCGAACCGTGCCATTCAGCAGTGAAATCTATATTGATCGGTCGGACTTTAGAGAGGCGGCTAACCGCAAATACAAACGCCTGGTTCCGGGTGGCGAAGTCCGGCTTCGATATGGGTACGTGGTCCGATGCGATCGTGTTATCAAGGATAAAAGGGGTGAAATAACTGCACTGAGATGCACCTATGATCCTGATACGCTGGGCAGGAATCCCGAAGGTCGAAAAGTAAGAGGTGTGATTCACTGGGTATCTGCTGCACAGAGTCTCCCTGCTGAGGTGCGGTTGTTTGAGCCATTGTTTAGCGTGCCGGTGCCGGACGCAGAGGGCGAGGATTATGAAAAGTTGATTAATCCGGCATCCAAAACTGTCTGCAATGCGCGCGTTGAAGTCAGCCTTGCCAAGGCGAAACCGGAAGATCGTTTTCAGTTCGAACGGGAAGGTTATTTCTGTCTGGATGAAATCGATTCCACAGGGGGGGCTTTGGTCTTTAATCGCATCCTGAGTTTGCGGGATACCTGGGCCAAGATTGAACGGCGGGACAACCGCCAGGGTCAGGGCCAGGATAAGGACCAGGTTTGAAGGCTCAGCTTGAAGGGACAGCCCCTTGATTTCTGTAGATCTGAATTCTGTCAGAGAAGCGCATCGGCGTATAGAAGCTGCTATTCGTTGCACCCCGGTGCTAACCAGTCGCCTCCTGAATGATATCGCTGGCTCACGGCTGTTTTTCAAATGTGAAAATTTCCAGAAAACCGGGGCATTCAAATTTCGCGGGGCAACTAATGCTGTTTTATCGCTAAGTGAAGAGGAGCAATTGAACGGTGTTGCCACCCATTCATCGGGCAACCACGGAGCGTCTCTCTCGCGTGCTGCGCAACTGCTGGGTATCAGTGCACATATCGTTATGCCTGACAATGCGCCTGAGGTCAAACAAAAGGCGGTACGTGGTTACGGCGGCAAGATTCATTTTTGCGAGCCGTCATTGCATGCTCGCCAGGCGGTTCTGGATGACGTGGTTGCGGAATATGGCTGCGCCTTCATTCCGCCATATGATGACAACAGAATCATCGCCGGGCAGGGTACAGTGGCGCTTGAAATTTTCCGCCAGGTATCTGCAGCGGATGTTGTAATCACGCCAGTAGGTGGCGGCGGTCTGTTGGCCGGGGTAGCTTTGACGATGCGGGCATTGTCTCACTCAACCGTTATCTATGGCGCCGAACCAAAAGGTGCTGATGATGCCTATCGATCATTCAAATCAGGGGTGCGGGTAACGGAACACAGACCCAATACGATTGCTGATGGCTTGCTCACCACATTGGGTGAACTGAATTTCGAGATAATACAGAAAACCGTTGATGATATTTTGTGTGTATCAGAAGAAAGTATTGTCGCTGCGATGCGTCTCATCTGGATCCGCATGAAATTGATCGTCGAGCCATCGGCAGCCGTTCCGCTGGCTGCAGTTCTGACCAACAAACCTCTGTTTTCGGGTAAGCAGGTCGTTATTGTATTATCCGGTGGTAATGTCGATCTGGACAAGCTGCCCTGGTTACGGTATTGATCCCATAGCTTAATCCTGGGTCTTGAGAATTCCAGTTACCTCTCCGGTATCCGGAAATCGACCGGTTTCATACTTGGAGAATACCAATTTCCCATCGACCAGAACGTCGAATATACCTTTACCTTCTGCGAACAATTCTGCTTCCGTGGCAAAACTATTTCTGAGTTCATCCGCCAAACTGACGGCATCAGGCTTGTAGTTTCACTGTGCGCAATAGTGGATTTCAATCTTCATATCACAACCCTCTTAAAGTTAGTTTGTGTTTATTCATATTCCTTTAACCAGGCGTTAAAGTCCGCCTCTCTTTTCTCTCTGAATGCCGCAACGCCCTCTCTGGCGTCAGCGTGATGGTCCGTGATGGCTGTTTTGGAAGCAATTTCATCCAGAGACTGTTCAAAACTCAATTCGGCGGCATTATAAATTGATCGTTTCAGCAGTCGCATGGATGCCTGTGGGCCATTGGCCAGCTCCAATGCTAAATTTGCTGCATGTTGTCGCAGTTGGTCTGCAGGTACGACTTCATGTACGAGTCCCAGTTCCAGGCACTCTTGTGCGCTGATGATTTTCTTTCGCAGCAGAAAGTCCATGGTCTTCGCAACTCCCATATGTTGCACCAGCAGATACTGGCCCCCTTCGTCCGGCAATAATGCAAAGCGCAGGGTTGCGCTACCCAGCCGGGCTTCTTCTGCTGCGATGCGAAAATCACAAGCCAGGGCAAGCGATAAACCCGTTTGAATGGCAATGCCGTTAATGGCACAGATAGACAGCTTATCCAGATTACGAATAGCCAGATTGAGTGCCTGGGAAATAGACCGTAGGCCGTTGTAGGTATCGATGGGCGTGTCGTGCCCGGGGGGAATTGGTGGCATCAGAGGTGTACTATCATCCGAGGACCCCTGATATGCTTTCAGATCATCCCCCGCACAAAAAGCTCTGCCGGTACCAATAAAGACAACTACACGCACAGCCTTATCCATTTGCGCTTGAATTAATGTTTCTACAAGGTCCCTTTTTTTTGCCGATGTCATACCATTCAGCCGTTCAGGCTCATTGAATTCAATCCAGGCAATGCCCGGTTTTTCAAGGGTGACTTCAAATCCAGTAAATTTTCCGGTTTCCATATTTGATTTCCTGATTGCTGGTGACAGCATAGATCATTCACTTCGGGTTACAATCTGTCAATAGATGAGTAGTTTGATGTTCGGCTGTTCCGGGTCGTGCAGACGTCTCGCGGGTGTTTTTCGATCCATAGGCCATATGGAGCCATGGTATGAATTTTAGAGTCTTGCCCGGCGAATACGCTATCTACCGGCTTGATCCGCACTGTGAGAGACCGGTACGGGTAGTTACTGCAGACATTTCATTTATTTACTGTTTACTTTCCGCCATTGAAAGGTTAATTTGCGGCGGTCTGCATAACTGGCGATAGCACGGGTAGAAAAGACCTGTGAAGGTGGGGAAAACCACCGGGAAGTGCAGCTACATATTACCGCCGTTCGCCTGGGCATCCACCAAGACTAACCAGGAGACTGCCCATGAAATCCAATCTTGAATACCTGCAGGAAAATGACGCTGCTGTCTATGCAGCGTTAAAGGGAGAGGAAAATCGTCAAAAATCCGGAATCGAACTGATTCCGTCTGAAAATTATACATACCCGGAAGTATTGGCTATGTTGGGTTCTATTTTTACCAACAAATATTCAGAGGGGTATCCGGGGCGTCGATATTATGGCGGTCAGGAATTTACCGATCAAATTGAAACTTTGGCCAGAGACCGAGCCAAAGCGGTGTTTGGATGTGAACATGCCAATGTCCAGGCACTTTCCGGATCAGCCATGAACCAGGCAGTTTATCTGGGCTTACTGAAACCGGGAGACACCATACTCGCTATGGATCTGTCCCACGGCGGCCACCTGACTCACGGTGCGCCTGTATCTCACATGGGGCAGTTGTTTAACTTCGTCAGGTATGTGACAGACCCTTCTGATGGCGCCATTGATTTTGATCAGATAAGAGCAACGGCTCTGAAAACAAAACCCAAAATGGTTCTCTGTGGTTATACGTCATATCCGAGAGATATTGATTATCAGAAGTTCAAGGATATCGCCGATGAAGTCGGTGCAATCACCATGACCGATGCTTCTCATTTCGGTGGTCTGGTCGCAGGTGGTGCCATGAATAATCCATTTGATTATGGCTTCGACGTGGTGACAACTACCACCCACAAGAGCCTCAGAGGTCCCAGGGGGGGACTCATACTATGCAAAAAGGAATTTGCCCGGAAAATTGACAAGTCAGTATTTCCAGGTCTGCAGGGAGGACCCCATATGAACGCAATCGCTGCCATCGCAGTTACCCTGCTAAAAGCGCAGACGGATGAATTCAGGGAGTATGCAAAACAGGTGTTAGTGAATTCGAAGACACTGGCAGATGCACTGATGGCCAAACAGGTATCCCTTATTACCGGTGGCACGGACAATCATATGATGGTCATTGACACTGTTGCGAGTTTCGACCTGGACGGCAGGGTTGCCGAAGAGATTCTGGACAAGGTAGCGATTACGACGAACAAACAGATCATCCCGGATGATCCCAAGCCACCCTTGCGACCCAGTGGTATCAGGTTGGGGTCACCGGCTGCTACCACAAGAGGCATGAAGGAAGCGGAAATGGTGCAGATGGCAGACTGGATTGTAGAATCTCTGCGGAATCCGGAACAGGGCGTTCTGGACCGAATTAATACAGAAGTGGCTGAATTATGTTTGAGTTTCCCGGTACCGGGCCTAGAGTAGTTGTCGGCTTGCTATCTAACGAATTAAAGTATTTTGAACAGGAACCTATCAATGCCGCAGGATCGTGATGCCAGGATTGAGAGATATATCTCTGAATATTCTGGTCAGGGTATGCATAGAACGGGAACTGAGGTCGACCGGATCAGTGCTGAATGGATGGGGCATATAATCTCGGAGTTGGGTTGTAAACCTGAATTCAATGAGTTTACCTTTTCCAGAGTCGTGATCAAAACGGCTGAGCTTCGCTGCAATAACGAGGTGATTCGGGGTGTACCCCTGTTCGATTGCACCTATACTTCGGAGCAAGGTGTTTCGGGAAAAATAGGTCCGGTGGGGAGTCATGCTGAAATCGGATTGATCATGGTACCTCCCAATTCCGGATCTCCGAAAGTGAAGGAACTCCTGGCTGCACGAAAAGCAGATCAGTATCTGGCTATTATTGCGGTCAGCCGCATGCCCGAAAACGGTATAGCAACTCTGAACGCTGAAGACTATCTTCACCCATTCGGCGCGCCTGTACTACAGGTAGCCAATGATCACTGGGATATGCTCTCCAAAGCAGCGACTGATAATGTGTCTGTGACAGCGATGATTCACTGTCGCAGGGAGGAGACCAGAGCCCTAAACGTTGGAACAACGGTGAAGGGGGGCGACCCCTTGCTGGCACCACTGGTGGTAATGACACCGCGCAGTGGCTGGTGGCAATGTGCCTCAGAAAGGGGAGGAGGCATTGCCGCCTTTTTTGAGATCATGCGGGCTGTGAAAAATTCGGGGACAGATCGCGATGTGATATTTACCGCCAATAGCGGTCATGAGCTGGATCACCTGGGACTTGACCTGTATCTGCAAGATAATGCTCAACTGATACAGGGGGCGGTTGCCTGGATACATCTGGGAGCAAACTTTGCCACTAATAAGGGGCGCAGGGTGATGCTGCAGTTTTCAGATGACGAGATTAAGAAGGTTGCGGTTGATGTGGTGGCTGCAAGCGGTGCAAAGATCGATGTGGAATGGCCTATCGGGACACGGGCAATAGGCGAGGCCAGGAATATCTACGACGGTGGAGGACGCTTTGTTTCGATTCTAGGAGGCAACGACTGGTTTCATCATCCGGCAGATATCTGGCCTGATGCGGTGGACCTGGAAGCGACAAGCTTATGGGTAGATGTTTTGACGCGTCTTGCGCTTAAGCTTGCTAGTAGAGATGAGGCTTAAACTAGTTGTTTCACCATAGTGCGCTCTCGCCGACGGGATGGCGGTGAGACAAATTTAATCTCTTTTCCGACACCAGTCTCTCGGCGATTGCGCTAAGCCCAATCTTCTAATTCGTCAACTGGTACAATTTATATTCGACAGCATTAGGCAAAGTTCTGCCTTCACCCACCACGACAATATTATTCAGCCACCGGTAACGATCATCCCCGGTTTCGAATCGCGGTTGGGTCATAAAGTAGGTATCACCAAACTGAGTTTCTCCGGCAGCCGCGGCGTCTGGATGCATAACAACGATGCCAAAATACTGCACATAGATCAGGGCACCGTCATCTGTCTCAAACGTGGCACGAACATCCAGCCGCCCGACGCCATTGTCATCGAGAAGTATCCAATCACCCCCGGAAGGCAGAATCTTGCCTTTTAATTTTGGACCCTCGAATGTACCGCCTGTGACATCGTAGATTGCTCGTGTGCCGAATTGTGTCTTGCCGATCGCCTGCGGCGTTTTCAGATCTGCATGATAGGTCATCAGATATTCAAGTTGCATGATTTTTCTCCTGCAGTTGTGTGATCCAATTTTGAATCCAGTCTCCGCATGTGGTTTGCGATGAATGCCTTGTCAGCGAATAGGCAAGCATATACCAAATAACATGCA
The DNA here is from genome assembly GCA_030123805.1 of Gammaproteobacteria bacterium. Taxonomy (GTDB): domain Bacteria; phylum Pseudomonadota; class Gammaproteobacteria; order Pseudomonadales; family Azotimanducaceae; genus JASJXV01. Next base: position 4,441 of record JASJXV010000028.1, on the reverse strand, counting down.
TAGCGACATCAAGGGGATATTTGCGAGGATCAGACCTTCAGGGGATCTATAGCCATACCAACTCTGGTTATGATGGCCAACATTGTCTCTTTATCACCGGCGATGTGGTTGCTGGCAACGACGGCCAGGCTACTGCCAGATCGATGCGGTGAAATAATGCCGTGCCAATCGTCAATTTCAAATTCAACCAGCTTGCCGCCATTCTTACCGGGAACTACAAACAGTGTATAACTGGCATCACCTTGTTCCACCACAAAGTGTCCCACCATTTCGCCATCTATCAGACAATTTGCAGCAAAGGTCACCTTGCCGAATGAGCTATGCATATTCAGGTCAATGGAATTCAGCACCTGTTTAATCTGTGCGTCCTCAAGTAGTGTTGATCGCGCGAATACGATATGCTGTTCCTCTTCAATATGTTCCACCAGTTCCTTATCGATAGAGGCGGGGATAGAAATCTGATAGAAAGCGAACATACCAGCTAATAAAAAAGATGCGGCCATGCTCATCCAGGTCCAACGCGTGGGCTTGCGCGGTTCAGTTTGCAAGGACTGGTTGAGCAATATCTTGGCCGCAAGTCCATCAGGTACATCAACTTTTAGAGCCCGGTACAGGTGCTTGTCGAATTGAAGAATGTCCTCATCGAATTTTCGGCAGGTCTCACACTCAGATTTGTGCGAGTTCAATTCCGGACTATTAGTGTACGGATCACCTAATCGTATCCGTCTGAATTCTATACAGTTCACACTTTATTACCTCTAAGCGGGTGTATATCTTCTTTACCTTCCAGCTGCTTGCGAAGCTTTTGCCGCGCACGGTGCAGGCGAGTAGCGACAGTGTTTCTGGGTATGTTAAATATCTCTGCAATCTCTTCCAGGCTATATCCTTCCAACACCTGTAAAACCAACGGTTCGCGGTATTTATCCGGCAGTTTTTTCATGGCAATTCGAAGTGCTATCACTTCCGGTCGTGTATCGAAATCTGCATGTTGGTTGGGAAGGTTCTCAATTTCGACATCGTTAAACTCAAGCGACTTCTTCTCAAACTTACGTGCGTTTTCTCGTCTCAGAATCGTAGTTAGCCAGCTCTTTGCCGCCGCTTCATCCTTCAGTGCATCCAGGAACCGCCATGCCCGTAAAAAGGTCTCTTGCACCAGATCCTCTGCGGCTGATTTTTCTCCCGAGATCCAGTAGGCGTATCGATACAGCCAGGGACTGTATGCCTCTACCAGATTCTGGTACCGCGCTTGTTTATCTAACATGTCATCAGGGACCTGAGTTAGCATCGAAATATTCCATTATCCGCACTTTTTTTGTGGTCATTTACCAGATAGCACTGATGGGCGTGATTTGTCCGTATCGATCGGATTAAAAGCCTAAAGTCAGGTAATATCAATTGCCCTATCCTGCGCCTGGTTGCAGTATGTCATCGACCCGGCATGCATCAGCCAGAGCCATGTTGTATGCGTTTCTCGCCAACCTCGGAATAGCCATTGCCAAACCATTGGGCTATGGCAAGTTGAGTTACTTCTGGAGTTTCATTGTTGCCCGCATGCTTTTTGCAATGGATGGTCCGCTGCACCCGACCTGCGGATGCTGATAGAACAAACCATTGCGGCGCATGAGAACATTGAGGCAGTACGCAACACCATCAGGCTCCAATTTGGTCCGGAGTTGGGTTGGTGTTTTGTGGAGCCGGACAACGAAAAATAAGTGCCGTACTCCAGTATCCCATAAATAATGTGATCTGACTGCTAAAAGTTAGTAAAAACAAGCAGTTAGCGCAGATATATGAGGTCGAGACTTGAACTTTTGGTTTGCCAGGAACCAGTTGGTCAATGGTGTAAGTTGTTGAAAGAAAACGTCTTTTCTGGCGACATGCATATCGATGATGCGAGAATCATCGCCTTTCCGGCGAAATCACTGGACTGGAGGGCAATAATTCTGGATAGTAACCGCGCTGATTGACACTTGGGAAGACAGTTTGTAAAGCTGCCACTCAGCTCGTGAAATACCATCAGCACCCATTAAAAAGCTCATTGAATTGGATGCGAAAGTCAATAATGAGAGTCAGGATGTTCTATACAGGCTGTGGTATCCAGTTATTGATTTTGATAATATTTTCAATGCAAACAGTGGGGCTGTCTGCCGCTGATGCAGCCTATATCTTGACGAGTGACATCAGTTACGGGGATCGTACCGCCCCTGCTCGAGAGTCACAAACGCTCGATCTCTACTGGATTGACAACGCTGAGAAACGCGCCATCATTATCTATGTTCATGGCGGCGGTTGGGTATTTGGTGATAAGAAGGATGTGCATCGAAAGCCCGAATTTTTCATCGGCCATAATATTGCATTCCTCAGTATGAATTATCGGCTACGATGGGATTACACGATTCTTGACCAGGCATTAGACGTTGTCAGTGTAGTTAAGTGGGTGAGGACATATGCAAATCAATATGGTCTTGATCCCAACAGGATTATTCTAATGGGATATGCGGCCGGTGCTCATCTTGTTTCTCTGGTTGCAACGGATGATCGTTACCTGAGGGTTGGTGGTCTTTCTTTGCGCAGTTTGGCAGGCATAGTATCCATAAATACTTCGAATTATGACATTCCGCGCCATATTGAAGAAACGGCAAGTTATACTGAGCAAAAACATCTTACTTTGATCTTTGGTGAAGATGCCAAGGTATGGCGTGCAGCATCTCCTGCAACATATGTTAAGAAGGGTAAAAACATACCCGCCTTCGCGTTGCTCTACGTGACGAGTGAAGAAGCATCCAGTATACAGGCCAACGCATTTGCAAAACTACTTACATCTGCAGAAGTAGAGACAATCCTGGTCCCTGGTTCTGATCATACATCAGAATCAATTGACAAATTATTGGGTACACCCGGAGACCGGACAACTCTGGCGCTAATTACCTTTATACAAGCGAAGATCTGAGTTGGTTTTGATCAAATATGTGTGTGCATTAAACCTGCGTTACTTTCTCTATATTACTCTTTGGATCCTGCTACCTGCTGCATTTGCTAACGCGACCGATGAGATGCCGCCTCCTGGCTACGATCCTGAACCGCGCAGTACTGAAATGTGGTCGCTGGTGATTGCACCGCCGCACGATCTTGTTGAGCTGAAAGACCGCGCCAGACTGGTTTGGAATTGGGTAAACGATATTGCGATGATCCCCAAAAGGGTCCCGTCGGAAGTTTCCAGTTTACTCGCCCGTATACTTACCTTATCGGATTCTGAGAGTTCACCCACCAGGCTGTCACTTTTAAATGACTCTCTCAAAGCCTACGTTCTGGAACTTTCTGTGCTTGAGAATCAACCGGAATTACTGGGTGTTTTGTCGACCAACACACCCGGACCATTCAGAGCTGGCAGTCGACAAAGCATAAACCAAATCTACAAGATTGGTGCGGAACCAATGCTGCCGGGGAGCGGTTTGTTAATCACTCAGCATTGGTCCTCCAGCTTACCGTTGCAGACCATCGATAGCTCAAAAAACAATTATGTCACTGTGCGTAGTGATAAACCTGATGTTAAGTTTCGAAGCAAAGGTCTGCTTCGTGGCGGAATACATGGTGGTCTTAAAAGAGCGGTCCCGGTATTGTACTTTGAAATTGTGGAAGGGACTTTATCGGCGGGTGATCTGATCGAGGTAAACTACGGGAGTGACGCAGGGTTTCAGTTGCCTGATGTCAGCACTGACGGGTTTACTTTACCGATCTACATCCGGTTATCGGGAGCTCAGCCATTTATGAGCCTGCCCTTACAGCACTTTCAAATCATAGGCAATGAAATAGCATCAGTTTCCGGAGTGGCACCTTCAATCGTGGCAGTTGGAATACCCTTTGATCTGAGGCTGATGAGCGAGGATAAATTTGGCAACCAGGCCAGTGGTAGAATTCCATCGTTTGAGATCATTGTTAATGGTGAATTCCATTCTCGAATTGAATCAGGATACCAGGCTCTTGCGGTGATTCCCGGTGTCGTGTTCCAGCAACCCGGTATTCAGCAAATAACCCTGAAATCCAGCGGTGGTGGTATCTCCGGTAAAGTAAATCCTGTCAAAGTAGTGACAACCCCGGGGCGACAAATATTGTGGGGTGATCTAAGAGGCATCACCACAGACATTAGTAGCGGTCTGGGATCTATTGAATATCAAATCGGAGTCGCACGAGATGAAAGGTATCTGGATTTCGTCGCGCTCTCGGACCATGATATGTGGATAGACGATTGGGAATGGGAACGAATAAAAAATATCGCCACTCACATTTCTGATCAGGGGGATTTTAAGATCTTTCCGGGATATCAGCGATCCATGCCTCTGGTTAAAGGTGGCAATCAGTCGATTATTTTTCAAAACAGCGAAAATGCGTTGCTTATATCACAACACGATGCAGGGCAGCTCACAAGTTTCTATCAAAAAAT
>JASJXV010000027.1 GCA_030123805.1 Gammaproteobacteria bacterium | reverse complement strand
CACCGGAAGCTATAGAATATGATCATTATTCACCAAACCTGGAAACTGTGAGCGGAGATAGGGGGTATGCGATGGTAGATAGATCGGTGTTCGGACATGTTGATACGGTCATTGTTGACGGCAAGGTGCTTACCCAGGATGTTGATCGACCCATAGCTGAAGCTGTAGCAATTCGTGGACGTCACATTCTGGCAGTAGGATCGACCCGTGAGATAAAGAGTTTAGCCGGATCCGGGACAGAAATTGTTGATGCCAAAGGTATTACGGTCACACCCGGGTTCATTGATGCTCATGCTCATCCGCTGATGGCTAACGAAGCCACTGGTGCCAATGTAGACTATCGAAAGATCTCGGAAGTGCAGAATGCCATAAAAGCCAAAGCTGCTGAGACCCCTCGCGGTGAATGGGTATTCGGTTTTATGTACGACGATACCAAGTTTGAAGAGGGACGGGCATTGCACATATCTGACCTGGATGCAGTAGCGCCAGATCATCCGGTATTAGTGATGCATCGTGGTGGCCATACAGGCGTGGTTAACTCTGCTGCATTTAAGCTTGCCGGGGTGACTGTAGAGACTCCCGATCCGGACGGAGGTGCTTATTATCGAGACAACGGTATTCTCACTGGCAAAGTTGTGGAAAAGGCAGCATTCGCTTTCAGGGGCATAGGTATATGGCCTGAAATCACGCGAGACGTCATGCAGCAAGCAGCAAAATTGAGTACCCGACGCATGTCTTCCGTCGGCTTGACATCAACGACCGATGCAGCAACAACTGCGGATAATCTGCGTGCTTATCAGGATGCCCTGAAAGCAGGCGAACTCTACTGCCGGGTCTCGGTCATGCCGGTCGGAACCCCGTTCCTGTCGGACGCTGACGGAGTATCGGAACCTCTCTACAAAACACTGAAAAATGCGGGAATATCAACAGGTTATGGCGATGATATGCTCAAGGTGGGTGGCGCAAAATACTTTGTGGACGGCTCTGCATCTGAGCGTACCATGCGCATGACAATGGCCTATGAAGGCAGACCGGATGATTATGGCATCCTGGTGACGACCCAGGCGGAAATCGATGCAGCAGTCGATGATGCGGTGGCAAATCATTATCGCATCGGCTTTCATGCCAATGGTGATGAAGCCATCGATATGGTGCTCAAAGCCTATGAAAGAGTCCTGAAGGACTGGCATGGCGAAAATCCCCGTTTCCGGATCGAGCATTGTTCATTGGTAAATCCGGATTTGCTGCAGCGTATTAAAAATGTTGGCGCAATTCCCACACCCTTCTATACTTATGCATATTTTCATGGAGAAAAGTGGTCTGAATACGGTGAGCAGAGGATGAACTGGATGTTCGCACATAGATCCTTCCTTGATTATGGTATCCCTGTTGCCCCTGCATCCGACTTTACGCCCGGACCTTATGATCCGATGATGGCGATTCAGTCCATGGTGACGCGCAAGGATTACCTGGGACAGGTCTGGGGTGAGAAGCAGAAAATCACTGTGGATGAAGCTATGAAAATATGCACCATGCATGGTGCATATGCTTCCTTTGAAGAAGACATTAAAGGATCCTTAACACCGGGCAAACTGGCAGATGTCGTACTTTTGGCGCAGGATCCACACGAAGTCGATCCGGACACAATCAAGGATATCAGAATAATTCGAACAATCCTTGATGGCAAGACGGTTTATGCAGCCTGAATACTGGTAGAGACGGATGAGCATGGAAGCCGGTACACATAGTTTGTGATGCCATGTCCCAAGTAGGAAGGTCCCATGCTGATATCCGGTCTGGAATATAGATGTAGTGATATGAATAGGGGGGTGAATAGTGAGCAAATCAATTGATCGCCGGACTTTCATGCGCTTAGGTGCTATGGCAGGTCTGGCTACCGGGTTGCAATCAAAAAATGTGGTTTCTGCATCCTTGAATGAAACATCAGTCCCCCGCGGTGGTGTTAAAAAATATGTCACACTGGGAAGGACCGGACTACAGATCTCGGACATCTCCTTCGGTTCCAGCCGACTTCGTGATGGCGAAGAGCGGCTTGTTCATCATGCACTGGACCTCGGTGTGAATTATTTCGACACGGCAGAGAGTTATACCGGCGGTAGCTCGGAGGCGGTCATTGGCAATGCCCTGAAGGGTTTACGCGACAAGGTAGTCATTGCGACCAAGACTTCGGTAAGCTCCAGCACGCGCAAGGAAGCCATCATGCTGTCTCTGGAGGAAAGTCTGCAGCGACTGAGAACCGACTATGTCGACGTTTTCTTCAATCATGCTGTCAATAGCCTCGGTCGCTTGAAGAATCCGGAGTGGTTTGAGTTTGTAGAAAAAGCCCGCCAGCAAGGCAAGATTCGTTACACAGGGATGTCGGGCCATGCCGGTCGACTCATTGAGTGTCTTGATTACGCGATAGATCAGGATATGTTTGATGCTATTTTAGTCGCTTACAATTTTGGACAGGACCCGGAATTTTACGAGAAATTCACCCGAAGTTTCGATCTGGTTGCGAAACAGCCTGATCTGCCCAGAGTCCTGGCGAAAGCCAAACAAAAAGACATGGGTGTGGTCGCCATGAAAGTGTTGAGAGGCGCCCGATTGAATGATATGCGACCCTTTGAGCAGAATGCGACGTTTGCTCAGGCCGCTCTGCGTTGGGTGTTGTCCAGCCGGAATGTAGATGCTGCAATTATATCCATGACATCCGGGGATGCGATTGATGAGTATGTTGGCGGTTCAGGCGACCAGCAGGTGAGTCAACAGGATTTTGAACTGTTGCAGCAATATGCCTGGATGACGGACTCCAGCTATTGTCGTCATGCATGTAATGACTGCGAGGGCTCCTGCCCCTATGGTGTGCCTGTTTCGGATGTGCTGCGTACCCGAATGTATGCAATTGATTATGCTGATCTGGAATTTGCCCGCAGTGAGTATCAACAGTTAGGTGCTGCAGCAACCCCGTGTTTATCCTGCGATGGACAGCCATGTAAGGATGCCTGTACCTATGAATTACCCATTGCCAAATTGTGTGGACCGACCCACATAATGCTCGGTTGATTCTGACGTTATAGTTCACTGAGGCGTTTGCGCTCTGGTGGATTTTTTCAAGCAGTGTATGTATAGGGTAGTGGGAGTAACTCAGCTTGTGCATGCGATTCAAGGTGTAATGCGTCAGTCTCTGTCTCTCGCACAACAGCAAGTATCTCATACGCGCTTACCTGTGAATCAATATTCTCCGCCGCGCAAGACACGATTTCACCAGTAACCTTTTCTTCCTGGGTCAATATCTTGTCACCGACCTTTGGTGGCTTGTCCATCGTTACTCTGTATCGGTGCATGCGCCGTTTCAATTGCCCCAGGTATTGCATTCGAGCCACAATTTCCTGACCGAGATAACAGCCCTTATCGAAACTGATGGCATCCTGTGCCTGAAGGTTCATCATTTGCGGGATATATTGTTCGGATGTCTCGGTAGTGATCCAGGCCCAACCGGCTTGAATTTCTTTTAATAACCAGGCCTGGTAAGCAGCCCGGGGAAGGTGCTCTGCAAGTGCGTCCAGGACTGTTGCCGCTGTGTCGGACTTAAGCCATAGTTCATATCTGGGATATTCTCCCGGAAGCAGCACAATAATGTGCTCATCGTAAACAGAACAGATTTGATCTCCCTCGGGCGCCCGGCCAAAGATTTCCTGTATGACAGATGCGCCCGCGTCACCGGCTATGCCAACCTGGCAGTATGCATCTGATACATTGAGAGTTTCGGCTTTAGCGAAAGCAATATATTTCTGCAGAAACTGGCGCGTCACGTCTACCAGTGGCTTATCCATTTTAATCAGTAGCTGACCGGTTTGATTAATCATTCTGAAATTAGCGACCATACGTCCTTTAAGATTGCAGAAAGCGCCTGAATGCCAGATTTCCGGTGACAGTTGCTGGACATCGTTCGTTACATAACCTTGCAGAAAATTGGTCGCGTCTCTGCCGGTTACGCAGAGCATGCCGCTGTTTTCCAACAAGGTGAAACTACTGTTGCTCATTTGGACTCCGAGTCTTGAAAGATCTTTATATTAGAGGACACGACGCTGATCACAAGAGAAATCGCCGCAGTTATTCTACAATAAAACCGGGGTCACTAAAGTACCGGTATAATAATGCATCATTTCTTCAGGAATCTCCCAGGCGTATGACATCGGATGACATCAATTTCAAAAGACTAAGATGGCGTAGCCGTAGAGGTATGCTGGAATTGGACCTTCTGCTTCTGCCTTTTCTCGAAGAGGTTTATAAAGACCTATCCAACCAGGAACAACAAGCCTATGCAAAATTGCTGGATCAGGATGATCCCGATCTTTTACAGTGGTTTAGCCGGAAATCGCTGCCTGCGGATGCTGACTTGAGAAGGCTGGTAATAATGATCCTTGAGAGAGTTCAAGCCAAATGACTATGGATGATGCAGGAGTGAATATCTCTCTAAGGATTGAACCCTCTCGGATCATGTTGATCTTTCTGCTTGCGATTCATCTGCTTGCTCTATTCGCATTATGGATGGCTGACATGCACATTTTAATGGCCGCAGCACTGACATTAGCAATTCTGTGTTACGGATTTTATAGCTATGGCAGATTCTATAGACTCACCCATGGGATGTCTGTCCATTCGTTGCGGCTAGTGGGTAAAGATTGGCATCTCGGCTTATCGGGCTGCAGGGAAGTGCGAGCATCATTAGTCAATGAGATGGTCATCTTTAGCTGGTTTACGGCCGTTCAGTTTCAAGAGATAAACAGCCGTAAAAAATACGCCGTCGCCCTGTTCCGGGATTCTGCTGACAAGGACGGACAAAGACGATTGCGAGTCTGGCTTAAACATGGCGTTTCGAAAGCCTGACCAGCCACAGGATTAGCCGTTGTAGTTTGAAGGCTCCAGGATCGTATCAACTGCCTCTGGCAGTAGATGCGGATAATCCAGGGTGAAATGAAGACCACGACTTTCTTTGCGACGAATAGCCGAGCGGACGATCAAATCAGCCACAACAATCAGGTTCCTCAGTTCCAGTAGATCGTTACTAATGCGATAGTAGCTGTAGTACTCTGTAACTTCCTGTTGCAGCAAACGGATCCGACGCCTTGCTCTTTGCAGTCTTTTGTCAGTCCGGACTATACCGACATAATCCCACATAAAGTGGCGCAATTCGTTCCAATTGTGAGAGATGACCACATCCTCATCAGAATTGGTAACCTGGCTCTCATCCCAGGGTGGGATGTCGTAGGCTATTTCTGCAGGATCTGGTTGGGACATGATATGTTCGGCCGCCGAGGTGCCGAATACCATACATTCCAGCAGAGAATTGCTGGCCATCCGATTAGCGCCGTGCAGACCGGTAAAACTTGATTCACCGACGGTGTAAAGTCCCGGAATATCAGTTAAACCATTGGTGTCGGTAACTACACCGCCACAGGTGTAGTGAGCTGCTGGCACTATAGGAATGGGCTCGCTGGTAATGTCGATGCCAAATTCAAGGCACTTTTCATGGATAGTCGGGAAATGGGACCTGATAAAACTCGCTGGTTTATGGCTAATATCCAGGTAGACGCATTCGCAGCCCAACCGTTTCATTTCGTGATCGATTGCGTGGGCGACGATATCCCTTGGTGCCAGTTCACCTCGCTCGTCAAAGCGTTTCATGAACTGTTCGCCATCGGGCAAGATCAGCTTTGCGCCCTCGCCTCGCAGGGCTTCAGTAATGAGGAATGTTTTTGCTTCAGGATGATACAAGCAAGTGGGATGAAACTGGTTGAACTCCATATTGGCTATGCGGCAACCTGCTCGCCAGGCCATGGCGATGCCGTCGCCGGATGCTGTGTCCGGGTTGCTGGTATATAGATAAACCTTGCTTGCACCCCCGGTTGCTATTACCACGTATTTTGCTCGAAACAGCTCAACCCGCCCAGTGGTCAGATTTAACACATAGACTCCGACACAACGATTGCCGGATTGCCCCAGCTTGTCTGCCGTGATGAGATCTACAGCGACATAGCGTTCAAAGATACTGATGTTGCCACCTTCTTGGATTCGCTTATTCAGGGTAAGAGAGATGGCTCTTCCGGTAGCATCCGCAGCGTGAATTACACGCCTGTGACTGTGACCTCCTTCTTTTGTCAAGTGATATTCTTCGCTGCCGTCAGGCTGCACTTCCTTATCGAACTTAACACCCAGGTCTATGAGCCAGTTAATAGTTGACTCACTACGTTCAACTGTAAATTTCACAACATCTTTGTGACACAGACCCGCACCGGCAGTGATGGTGTCCTCGATATGAGATTCAATGCTGTCGTACTCACTCAGTACTGCAGCTACTCCGCCTTGTGCATAGTAGGTCGATCCTTCTCTGGCAATACCCTTGGCAAGGAGAGCTATCTTGTATTTGTGCTTCAGTTTTAATGCCAGCGTCATGCCTGCTGCACCGCTACCGATAATCAGTACATCGTGGGTATGAGTGTTGTTAACCATGGCTCCAAACTTGTTTTCCAGAAGGTCTCATATTGCCTTACATTCTTCACGGCAAGAAAGATTACCGAGTCGTATCACTTAAGTCCATTGTGAATTGCGTTGAATTTATCTGCAAAGACCGATATGCCTCTGGCAAGCCGGAACTAGTTGAAGTCGAGTTTGGCTGTTATTATAGGCACCCTGGCATTTCTTTCGTCTTGTGAGTTTTGTTCACGGTACGAGAAGGAGCTGTTGAGAATATTGTAATAAGGGAAGAACTAATCAGCATATGAATTGTCTATGTTTTAAGCCTAAACGGATTGTGATTGGGTGGAATCAATTTTGAAGTCCCAATCGGAGTCTGATCAGAGATTAGTGGAACGTGTCCAGAGAGGAGATAAAAAAGCCTTTGATCTGCTGGTATTGAAATATCAGCATAAAATTGTAGCATTGGTAGCGCGTTACGTTAAAGATCAGCATGAAGTATTCGATGTATCCCAGGAAGCATTTATCAAAGCATATCGCGCGCTGCCGAGATTTCGTGGAGATAGCGCGTTTTATACCTGGCTATACAGGATTGCGATAAATACTGCCAAGAATTATCTTGTTTCCAGAGCAAGGAGACCGCCCGGCGTGGACCTAGAAGTTGATAATGGTGAGTATCAGGAGGGTTCACCGCAATTAATGGATATTGCAACGCCGGAATCAAGTCTGGCACGGGACCAGCTAGAGAAGACCATAAATTCGGCAATAGACGCATTACCTGAAGAATTGAAAGTTGCCGTAACTTTAAGAGAATTTGATGGTCTTAGTTATGAAGATATTGCAGCGATAATGCAATGTCCGGTTGGAACGGTCAGATCAAGGATATTCAGGGCCAGGGAATCGATAGAGAAACGAATCGACGCTATGGATTGAACTGCTGGAAACTTCTATAGTACATATAAGCAATGGTTGGTTTGCAAAGCGATAAGGTGTAAGAGATGCAGAGGGAAATTTAGTGGCAGAAAATATAAGAGAATCACTATCCGCATTAATTGATGGCGAAGCTAGCGAAATTGAATTGCATCGATTACTTCGAGAAATAGGCCAGGACAGTGATCTGAAGAACAGTGATCTGAAGAAGAGTTGGGCTACATATCAGCAAATCGGGAGTGTAATGGGCACCCATCCGATTTACGCCGCTCAGCAACATCTCGAATTGAGCCGCCAAATCAGTGCCGCAATAGAGGCAGAAACAGATTTTGCGGTGGATACAAGTCCGCTAGTGAAGAAAAACCGCTATATCAAACCATTGGGCGGATTGGCGGTTGCTGCTTCATTGACCCTCGCAGCGATCGTAGGATTCGATCAATTAAATACCGACCAAATATCACCGACAGGCCAGCAATTGGTGGATCAGCAATCGGTAGAATCTGTGAAAGGTCACATTGAACAGGTCGAAAGTCCAAAACCTGATGTTAAGACTGTTGCCCCCACTCAACTGGTAGCGGATAATCAGGTGCTTGATCCAGTTATAGAGTCTGACCTTAGGGAATTGCCACCTGAGAAACAGGAGAGATTAAGAGCGCTCCTGTTACAGCTGGATCGACAGCTACGGTTGGATCGACAGCTCGGACCACAAACCAGGGTGGTGACCTACAAGGACAAAAAGGCACCTTGAGCGAGCTGATATCTCAATACCGGTAATGACTGCCTGACTTGCTGAACCAGGCAGGATGTGCCGCAGAATTAGTCGTAAATGAAAAAATCTGGCACCATTGTTTCCGCTTGCTATGGCTCGACAGACCCTGTTTCAGGGGATGTTTGCTGGATCTTTCTACCGCAGCAAGGTGAGTGCAGTCACTGCGTTTCCTGCAAGACCTCCGATACCCATATTCAAATTGACAAAATGCAGATGACAACCGCTTTGCACTTAGATGCTTATTTTTCAGAGGCGGGGATCCTGGAAGTCGTTGTGGGGATTAGAGCAGGACAAATAACTTCCGTATTGTGGCATACATTACTGTTTCCTCTATTGGGATTCCTGGCAGGGTCGTCATTAGGGATGATTTTGTTCGAACTGGAGTTGGCATCCGTAATTTTATCTGGTGTTGGCCTGGTGATTGGCATCATGGCAACCCGACCATTGAATCCAGCAGTGGTGTGCATAGAACCAGTGTTGGATAACACGCATCCGGAGATGAACCATCAATGAATAAAGCAATTTTCTATCCTTCAATGTTTTGGCTGTTACTCATGTCGTTGCTGTGCAATGTTTCCGCGGCGACACTTCCGGAATTTACGAAGCTGGTTAAGAAGACAGTGCCGTCCGTGGTAAATATCAAGGCGCGCAGGACAAAATCTGAGGGACAGCAACTACCAGAAGAGCTATTTCACCGCTTTTTCCGGGGTGGTGGTCCCCAGCAACGACCTAATCCTCGTCCCACTAGGGGGTCAGGTTTTATCATATCGGCAGATGGCTACATTCTGACCAATAATCATGTCGTGGATGGTGCTGATCTCATCATCGTCAGTCTTAACGATCGGCGTGAGCGGGAAGCCGAGATAGTAGGTGCCGACCCTCTGTCTGATCTGGCATTGCTGAAGATCGACGCAGATAATTTACCGGTGGTAGAGTTTGGTTCCTCGGGAGCGCTTGAGGTGGGAGAGTGGGTAATCGCCATAGGTTCACCGTTTGGATTTGAGTATTCTGTCACTGCGGGAATTGTCAGCGCCAAGGGCAGGAGTTTGCCGAACAGCCTCGCAAATTATGTGCCTTTTATCCAGACTGATGTGGCTATCAATCCAGGTAACTCAGGTGGTCCCCTGTTCAATATGAAAGGCCAGGTTGTGGGGATCAACTCCCAGATATTTACGCGTTCGGGTGGTTTCATGGGACTCTCTTTTGCGATCCCCATAGACGTTGCGATGGAGGTGGTAGAACAACTAAAGGAATCAGGTTCAGTTGTACGGGGTTGGTTAGGGGTGCTGATACAACCAGTTAATCGTGATCTGGCGGAGAGTTTCGGCATGGATAGACCTTCTGGTGCACTGGTCATTCAGATCTTTCCTGACAGTCCCGCCCAGCAGGCCGGCTTGAAAGAGGGTGACATCATTATTGAATTTAATGGCAAACAGATTGACCTCTCGTCACATCTGCCACACGTGGTGGGGCGTACCCAGGTCGACACGGAAGTGGATGTTATTGTGATGCGAGATCGTGAAAGGCAGACTATCAAACTCAAGGTGGGCATGTTGCCTGAGAATAGGTTGCAGGCAAGTCTGGGTTCGCGGTTTCAGGAATTCGAGAGTCGTATTGGCCTGGTCGTCCGGGAAATTACCGAGGAAGAGAAGGACCGGCACGACGTTGAGTATGGCGTCGTGGTACAGAGAGTATTGGATGGCGCCGCCAGAGAAGCGGGGATTAGACCCGCGGATATTATTACCTTGCTTGATAATGAGATTATTCGTTCGTTGGATGACTTTGAAACAGTCGTGGAAAATATGCCGGATAACAAAGCTGTACCTGCCCGAATCGTTCGTCGAGGTTCCCCTTCTTTCCTGGTGATCAAAATCACCAGGTAGGGGAATGCTACAATTTAATGCAGTGCACCGGGAGGTTATCCCCGGACGACCTCCCGGTTCTCGCCGTTAGCTAAAATGGCCCAAATCCGCTAGACTGCACGGCCTTGATTGAGCTCCATGCATCCAGCCAATAAACCCGAACCGTGTCTGAATTAAAACACATCAGAAATTTCTCCATTATCGCGCATATCGACCATGGTAAGTCGACTCTAGCTGATCGCTTTATTCAGATTTGCGGTGGTTTGACCGACCGTGAGATGGGATCCCAGGTACTGGACTCCATGGATATTGAGCGGGAACGAGGTATCACTATCAAGGCACAGAGCGTAACGCTGAATTACGCGTCTCGTGATGGCAATAGCTACCAACTGAATTTTATCGATACGCCGGGTCATGTGGACTTCAGCTACGAAGTATCCCGGTCGCTTGCTGCCTGTGAGGGAGCCTTGTTGGTTGTGGATGCGGCACAGGGAGTCGAAGCTCAATCTGTGGCGAACTGTTACACGGCCATTGAGCAGAACCTGGAAGTGCTGCCTGTACTGAACAAAATCGATTTGCCACAGGCTGATCCGGAAAGTGTCTGTAAAGAAATTGAGGAGATCATAGGCATTGATACCACCAACGCTGTTTACGTCAGCGCCAAGAGCGGTGAAGGAGTTGAAGAATTACTGGAGTCGTTGGTCAGGGTGATTCCCCCGCCGACAGGTGACCGGAAAGGTCCGCTGCAAGCGCTGATAATTGATTCGTGGTTTGACAATTATCTGGGTGTGGTTTCGTTGGTGAGGGTGATGCAGGGCGAGATTTCTAACAAAGATCGAATTTTGCTTAAATCCACGGGCAAGGTTTATCAAGCGAATGCGGTTGGTGTATTCACTCCACGGCGCACTGAAACGAAATGCCTGAAGGCCGGTGAAGTCGGATTTGTGACGGCGGGTATTAAGGACGTGAAAGGCGCTCCTGTCGGGGACACCATTACCCTGGCGAAGACGCCTGATGTGGAGGTGTTACCGGGCTTTGAACGTGTAAAACCCCAGGTCTATGCGGGCATGTTCACGGTTAAATCAGAGGACTTCGAGAGTTTTCGGGTCGCTTTGTCAAAATTGACGCTCAATGATGCATCGCTGGTATATGAGCCAGAGTCATCGGACGCTCTAGGATCTGGATTTCGTTGCGGTTTTCTCGGTATGCTGCACATGGAGATAGTGCAGGAGAGACTGGAGAGGGAATATGACCTTGATCTGATAACTTCAGCGCCTACTGTGATCTACGAAATTGTTGATAAAAATCAACGGGTTGTTCGGGTTGACAACCCTTCACAAATGCCGGATCCAGCTAACATACTGGAAATGAGGGAACCCATCGTGCAGGCCAATATACTGGTTCCTCAGGAATATCTTGGCAACGTAATAAACCTGTGTATTCAACGGCGCGGGGTTCAGAAAGATTTACAGTTTCTCGGACACCAGGTTGCAGTTTCTTATGAACTGCCTATGAATGAGGTGGTATTGGACTTTTTTGATCGCCTGAAGTCAGTCAGTCGAGGCTATGCCTCTTTGGATTACTCCTTTGTTCGCTTTACCACAGCCGACCTGGTTCGACTCGATGTGCTGATAAATGGCGATCGAGTGGATGCACTGGCAATTATCGTGCATCGGGATAATGCACGTGACAAAGGTTACAAGTTAACCAAGAAAATGAAGCAGTTGATTCCCAGACAGATGTTTGATGTGGCTATTCAGGCAGCGATTGGCGGGCAAGTCATAGCCAGACAGACGGTCAAGGCACTACGAAAGAATGTCACGGCTAAATGTTATGGCGGTGATATTACGCGTAAGAAGAAATTGTTGGAAAAGCAGAAAGCAGGTAAGAAGAGAATGAAGAAACTCGGAAGCGTTGAGATTCCTCAGGATGCATTTCTCGCGGTTCTTAAAGTTGACCAATAGTAACTGAGACCATTATGGATATTGATTTTTCATTGGTACTTGTCTCATTGACATTTGCTGCAGGGTTTATCTGGGCTTTCGACAGAATTTTCCTGTTGCCAAGACGGACAGAAGCCGTTGGAACCTTCAGGGACAAAAGTAGAAGCAAACGATCGGGTGAAGCAGATGTTGATAAAACCACACAGCAGCTTCTCAGAGAGCCTTTAATAGTAGAGTATTCACGGTCTTTCTTTCCGGTGTTATTACTGGTTTTGGTATTGAGGTCATTTCTGGTGGAACCCTACCAGATTCCATCGGGTTCAATGATACCCACCCTCCAGATTGGAGATTTCATCCTCGTAAATAAGTTTAACTACGGGATCAGATTACCTGTAATTGGTACCAAGCTGTTTGATATTGATGAACCGAAAAACGGCGACATAATGGTATTTATCCCGCCTCATGAAGATCGTTATTTTATAAAACGTGTTATTGGAATACCCGGTGATACGATCAGATTTGAAGATAAGATTCTGTTTGTAAATGGAATCAAGCAGGTACAGACATTTGTAGCTCAGTTACCTCCGCATAATCCACAGTATTTGGTGTATGAAGAAGATTTTGCCGGGGTAAAACATCTGATTCATCGTGATCTTTTCAGGGACCGAAGTGTTCAGGAATGGGTTGTACCTGACGGTCATTACTTTATGATGGGTGATAATCGTGATAAAAGTAGTGATAGCAGAGTATGGGGGTTGGTACCAGAGGAGAACATCAGGGGCAAAGCCTTCGCTATTTGGATGCATAAAGCACCTGGATTCAATCTGCCGGAATTTGGTAGAAATGGTTGGATTGAATAGCCCTGTGAACGGGTAAACGGGGCCATCGATAGGAGAGCACATGAACTTACAAAAAAAACAGCAAGGTCTGTCAGGATTGGGTTGGATGTTGTTAATTTTGATAGTTGGCGGAACGGCTACCTTAGGGATCAGATTAATTCCACACTATGTGGATTTCAACACTGCTGCCGCTATACTCGACGGCATGTCCCGTGAACAGGGTCTGATAAGCAAGAGAACATCAGACATTGAGGCTATGTTTAAAAAAAGGCTCAAGCTCAACAATATTCGTGAATTTAAACTTGATGAGAGACTGACTATAAAACGTGCGTCCGACCGCATCATTATTAATCTGGAATATGAGGTGCGGGAACCACTCGTGTATAATATCCACGTCCTGTTAACTTTTAAGCACAATGTTCAATTGAGAAACTAATTGGACACCAAACTCGATAAACTTGACAACATTCTTGGATCGCCGTTTAGCGATCATCGTTATTTGGAACTGGCGTTAACCCACCGCAGTGCCGGTCCCAGAAATTTTGAACGCCTGGAATTTCTGGGTGATTCGATTCTGAGCTTCGTCATTGCTGATAATCTTTATAGAAAATTCCCAACGGCTCGGGAAGGTCAGCTGAGCCGGTTAAGAGCAAGGCTGGTAAAAAGGGAGACTCTGGCTGAACTCGCCAGGGATTTTAACCTCGGTGAGTATTTGATTATGGGCTCTGGTGAGCTAAAGAGTGGCGGTTACAATAGAGCCTCAATACTTTCGGACGCGTTTGAAGCCGTAATCGGTGCAATCTATATGGATCAAGGACTGGAAGTCGTTAGAGAGAGACTGGAGCACTGGTTTCAGAGTCGAATAGAGAGTCTATCGCTGGATGATACACAAAAAGATCCAAAAACAAGATTACAGGAATTCTTGCAGTCCAGCAGCAGTGAACTGCCAGAATATTCAGTGATCTCAGTAGAGGGTAGAGCACACGATCAGGTGTTTAATGTGGAGTGTCGAATTGAACTGTTAAAGAAACCATCCAGTGGATCAGGTGGAAGCAGGCGTCAAGCAGAACAGATGGCTGCAAGTGCAGCGCTGGAGCAATTGGGCATTGCGGAAGATTAGGGTGACACAAGGGTCATGAACACTTCGGATGATCGTCTTACTGATGATAACGGCTCACAGACGAAAATACAGCGATGCGGGTATGTTGCAATTGTCGGTCGTCCTAATGTTGGAAAGTCCACCCTGCTTAACAAAATCCTGGGGCAAAAACTGAGTATCACTTCACGCAAACCCCAAACTACCAGACACCAATTACTGGGAATTAAAACCACCGAATTTATCCAGGTGCTTTATGTAGACACACCCGGTTTACACGAGAAGACAGCCAAAGAGATCAATCGTTATATGATCCGGAGCGCAACCCGAGCTATCCGAGACGTTGATCTTATCATCTTCGTCGTGGATAGATTGGTATGGAACCAGGACGATGAGTTGGTACTTAAGCATGTACAGCGAAGTGGAACTACTACGTTACTGGTGGTAAACAAGGTTGATCTGTTAAAAGATAAAACGAGATTGTTGCCACACCTGGAAATGTTAAGGAAAAAGTGTGAGTTCAGTCACATGATTCCTATTTCTGCAATGAACGGGCACAATCTCGATACGCTTGAAAGTCTGACTGAAGAAAACCTGCCGGAAAGTCATTTCTATTTTCCCGAAGACCAGATTACAGATAGGAGCCAGAGATTTTTGGTTTCTGAGATTATTCGTGAAAAAATAATGAGGCAACTGGGTGAAGAACTGCCATATGAAATTACTGTGCAGATCGAGTCATATCATCGCGTAAAGAAAGTGTTGGATATTCAGGCTTTGATCCTGGTTGAACGTGAAGGACAGAAGGGAATACTCATTGGCAAAGGAGGAGTCCAGCTAAGAAAAATAGGCACAGAGGCTCGGAAAGACATTGAGTCTTTGCTCAGTGAGAAGACCATGTTGAGATTGTGGGTCAAAGTGAAGACTGGTTGGTCCGATGATGAGAGAACCCTTAAGAGTCTTGGTTACCACGACTTGTAATCAGAAGACGCCTGGATGTGAATTAATGGTTAATCATGGATAATTAATCTAATGGTGCCAGATTGAAAGAGTTAACACCGGCCTTTATTCTGCATGCGCGTTCATATAGAGAAACGAGTCTGATAGTGGATTTTTTTACTCTGAAGTACGGGCGCCTGTCTGCCGTTGCCAGGGGCGCCAGAGGACAGAAGAAAAAAGTAGCCCTGCAGCCGTTTACGCCATTTGTAATTTCATTGACCGGCTCCGGGGAGTTGAAAACACTCAAGAATTATGAAATTTATGAGAACCCTGTATGTCTGTTGGGAGACAACTTGCTTATTGGCTTGTATGTGAATGAGCTTCTGGTACGGTTGCTGGGGCGATTTGATCCTATGGTTCGCCTGTTTGATTCCTATAAAACTCTGGTTATCCGGCTTTCGAATAAGCAGGGATTTTCTGAGCAGTTGCTGCGCTGCTTTGAAATCGATCTATTAACCGATCTTGGCTACGGAATTGTATTTGACCATGAAGTTTCAACGGGAGCAGCAATATTGGAACAGAAATTATATAAATACAGCCTGGAAGGTGGATTCGTACCTGCACCTGATGTGACGGATTCAAATACGGTCTTTCAGGGTAAATATTTGTTGGCCATCGGGCAAGGTGATTTCTCCCTGACTTCAACAAGAATGGCTGCGAAGAAGATAGTTAGATCAGCACTTAAGCCATTGTTGGGAGACAAGCCTCTGCATAGCAGGAAATTGTTTATTAAACCAGCGTCGGGCAATCAGTGATCAAGGGCATTGGCACAGATCTGGTGGAAATAGCCAGAATTGAACACAGCCTTTCCCGTTGGGGTGAGAAGTTTGCCGAACGAATCCTTTGTGCGGATGAACTGGAAGAGTTCAGAGAGGCGAGAAGACCAGGACACTTTCTCGCCAAGCGATTTGCCGTAAAAGAAGCTGCAGTGAAAGCCCTGGGAACAGGTATGCGTCAGGGAGTACATTTCAGGCAGATAAGTGTCAGCCATCGTGAGAGTGGAGCGCCGATACTTGTTTTCACCGGTAGAGCTCGGGAAATAGCCAGCTTGAATGGTGTTGATGAACGTCATTTGAGTATTTCTGACGAAAGAGATTATGCCATGGCATTTGTAGTTTTGTCGGGGTGAGCGGAAAGCCGGATTACGCCCTATCGGGCGAATCCGACCTGTCATTTACTTCGCGTAGCGAATAATTGACTACTAGTCCAGTCGATGGTTGAATCTGATACCAACAGTAAGCGGTCGATTTGCAGTAATACGGTTATCTCCCCCACGGGTATAGCGGAAGATCTCTGCTTCTTCATTGGTAAGGTTATTCCCATACAGTTCCACTGACCAATTCTCACCCGTGATGCCGATGGCTGTGTTCAGGAAACTATAGTCGGCTTGATTCGCTCTGCGTGACGGAAACAAATCGTTATAGGACTCGTCAGTATGGCTGTAAACCAACTGTACATATGCAGGGAACTTACCCATTTGGAAATTATAACGGCTAGACAGAGTGTATTTCAGATCAGGCGTGAAAGGCAGATCTGTACCATCGGGCGCATCTGGTGTTGCCCCGGGTGTCGTGTCGCGTGTATAGTCCTTTGACAATTCCGCTTCATTGAATGAAAATGCTGCGGACAGTTCCCAATTGTCGTTAACGAGCCAGACAAGGTTGCCTTCTATTCCCAGGATTTCGGCTTCACCTGCATTCGCGGTCAGTCCCAGAAGAGAGACAGTAGGATCAAACCGGGTGAACTGGATATCCTCCCACTGCATGAAGTATGCGGCACCATTAAAGCGAACGGAATTATCGACAAACATGGTTTTCCAGCCGAATTCATAGTTTGTGACTAAATCGGATTTGTAGATGGCTGGAATCACCGGGGTCTCAAGTCGGTTCGCTCCACCCGGTCGGAATCCTTCGGAAAAGGTTGCGTAGACCATAACATCATCGTTGACGTCATAGGTCATGTTAAATTTAACGGTTTGGTCTTTCTCGTCACTTTTCAGGCCTGCGCCACATGAGGCCGAGTCCGTCGGACCGCCCAGCCTGTTACCCTCGGCGTTAAAACAGCTAAAGAAAGAACCGGTAAAGCCTTCGAGTGTACTTTCATGATCGAAAAAACGTACCCCGGCGGTAGCCGAGAATCTATCCGTGAATTGATAGCTAATTTCGCCGAAGATCGCCGTCTCTTCGTCAACGCGCTCCTGCATGGTAGCAAAATAAAGATCTGTGTAACCCCTTGCAGGTAAGAGTGGAATAGCCTTCCCTGATTCGAACGCCCAAGCCAGGCCGGGATCATCGTTTGTTCTGCCGCTGGTAATCGTGGGTATGTGCCATTTGTTTTGATAGTCGTGTTTGTTTTCTTCGTAGAATACCCCGACTACCCAGTTAAGGCGGTTGTCACCCTTTGACTGCAATCGTAATTCATAGGTTTGCCGTCGGTAGTCACTATCCTGCTCATATTGCATACGCGGGTCGACGCAGTTGGTGTATGCTGCATAGTTACCTGCGGAGTCATAATAATCACAAGTATAGTAAAGCTCGACGTAGCTCGAATATTGGGAATAGGTGGAGTAGTCGATGTCGTATGCGACGTCCCTATCCAGATGCGAGACATTGAAGTTCAATTCAGCAAAACCCAGATCACCCTTGATACCCAAGCCAAACTGGGTCCACTCATCACTAGTGGAATCATCAAAGAAGCGAGTGACCTTACCTTGACCTGCACCGCCCGGATCGGGAGAGTCTGCAAATAACCCGTCAGATTGCTGTTCTTGATGGACCACGTTGACTATTCCGGTCCAGCTGTCATTCAGATCGATTTTAAGTGCAGCCCGCAAGCCTTCATTGGTGAGTTCATTGGTGTCGTTTGCGATGGTATTCTTGGCACCGTCGGCATTTCCACTATTCGAGACGGTAATGCCGCTGCGGGGAAAGGTCATTTCACCGGCAACCTGGTCAATCCATCCACCATCCTTCACACTCCAGGCAACTAATCGAATTGCAGCATTGTCTGACAGGGGAATGTTCAGGAAACCTTCTCCGGAATAGCCCATGTCGCCACCATCAGTGGAATTGGTGCCCAGTTGATAACCAGCCTCAAATCCACTGGTATCCGGTTGATTGGTGATTATCCTGAGAGTACCTGCCTGAGAACTGGCGCCAAACAGGGTTCCCTGCGGACCTGCAATCGCCTCGATCCGAGAAATATCATAAATATGTACGTCCAGATTTCGTCCGATTGAGGTAACTGGTTGCTCATCCAGATACACTGCCACACTTGGACTGGTACCTGAAAAGTTACCGTCACCACCGTCTGAGACACCTCGCATGTAGATCATCGCTTGTCCCGGACCGTTTGAAGTATATGAAACGCTGGGAAGAAAGTTCACATAATCGTCAAAGCCGGAAATACCCCATTCTCGCAGTTTTGTATCATCGAGCACCTGAATGCTAATCGGGACATCCTGGAGATTTTCTGTACGTTTTTGAGCAGTAACCACTATTTCTTCCATTGTTCGAGACTCAGTCGCGCCCATGGTCATTGAGCTGACTAGCAGTGCGCCTGCTAATAGAGGCGCCTGTCGAAATCTACCTGCATGACTTTTTACGACCCTTGCGATCGGTGTCAATTGAAAGTTCGGGTACATATCTATGCTATGTTCTTTGTCACTCATGTTCTTAAGTCCCCCTGATTGTTTTCGTGTAGAAAACTGTAGACGCCGTACCAAATTTAATGACACATTGACAATAGGAATTGCTTATCACAGTAGCAACTGATTATTTTTCGCAACCTGGTGAGCAAAATTCACCCTTGGTACGAATTTACACATAACTGACTGGTCGTTTTGGATTCTAATGCTGGAAATTGATGCCAGGACTACTAGATTGGATAGCGATCCAAAACGTGGTCGAGAGCATCAATCAACGGTTCAAGAAAAGGTCGGTAATTTCGCCACTGATCCACACCACTGCTGTATATCGGTTGACGCACCTGTTCCGAACTCGCTGTACGAACAGCGCGTTTGGTATTATGAAATTCCAGACAGGCAGCTTCGAAGGGTAAGCGGCAGTATTCCAGTATTCGACGCACCTGGCCTTCAGTATCAGCGACCACCTCTTCATACTGAATCCGTAAGACTCTTCCCGGCAATACCTGGTCCCAATGATCCATCAATTCCACGTAATCCCTGTAGTAACGTCCAATATCCTCCAGACCATATGTAAAGTTCTGACCGCTGGCAAAATACTGTTTGAATCCACTGAAACAACAGGCCAGGGGATGACGGCGTGCGTCAATTATTTTGGCGTTTGGCAATATGAGGTGTATAAGGCCGATATGGACAAAGTTATTAGGCATTTTGTCAATAAAATACGGCAAATTAGTCCTTTGTATTCGTGTTCGGTCAAGATATTCCTGTCCCAGTTCAGCCAGCTGTACGGCGGAATGCTCCCTGAGTACGGCCGGATAGAGAGATTTGTCACTCTTTCGCTTCTTACCGTTGAGTCTGCGTGCGATTGAGATAACATCAGGCAGTTCCATGGTTCCTTCCACCTGCGAGTGGCTGGCGAGAATTTGTTCCAATAAAGTCGATCCTGCACGTGGCAATCCAACCACAAAAATCGGGTCAGGTAGGGGACAACCCTGACCTTTGACAGATGCAAGGAATTCCTGGTTGAAGAACTTGATCATGTTCTGACATCTCAGATGATGTTCCTCCGGGTCCCAGCGGGCGGCCTTGCTTCGGGATGCATTGCCTTTCAGATAACAGTCAAAGGATTCTGCGAATTCTTTTCTGTCTTCCAGAGATTTACCCAGAGCAAAGCACAGTTGGCTGTAGTCCTCTGCCGCAATGCTTGCATCCTTAACATGAGCGCGCATTGCGGATATTTCCTGTGCTTCAAAACTAAAGGTCTTAAGATTTGCCAGACTCCAGTATGCTTCCCCAAGTTTCGGTTGCAGTGACATTGATGTGCGGTAGGCAATGATAGCTTCCGCTTGTCGGCCAACCGTCTTCAGTGCGTGGCCGTGACTCAGGTGAATCTTTGCCTGTGCGGGATAGCGAGACAACACCCAGTTGTAGATCTCAATAGCTTCATCATATTTGCCAATGCGTACCAGAATTGAAGCCTCTAAAACATGATGACTCGGATTGTTCGGCTCGACATCAATCAAAATTTTGAGCTGCTGTAGAGCTGCATCGTATTGTTGGCGTTTAAACAAAACCTGGGCATAGTTGTTTCGTGCCATGTGATAGTCCGGAGCTAGTTCCAGACACCTTTCCAACAAACTTTGTGCATCTTCCAGTTGACTCAACCGGATACCTACATCCGCGAGCATACGGATTGCTGACACGTCCGTAGGGTGTTCCTTAAGGTAACTCCGGCACAGTTGTTCAACCTTGGCCAGCTTACCTGTATATAGACAATTGGCGGCGAGAACCAGAGTAGGGTGACCTGCCGTTAGGGCAAGGTGTTGCTGGTAGGCTTGCTGACTAGCCTCTTCATCTCCCCCAACCGCTAACAAATCGCCTAAAGCCTTCCAGGCGCGAGGCAGTTTCGCATCAAGCTCCACCGCTTTTCGCAATGTTCTGGTGGCATCCTTACCTTGTCCTAAAACTAACAAGGTAAGGCCAAGTTCTTGCTGTGCCAGGGCAAAGTCAGGTGCCTTCTTTACCACCTGGTTTAGCAACTTCAGTGCAGAATCGGCCCGGTTCGTCAGCCGCTGTGCTGTGCCCAGCAACTGCATGGCATTTAATTCACTGGGGATTTTTTTGAGTATCTCCAGAGCTTGCTGTTCAGCCATTAGAGGATCCTTCATCAGAAGAGAAGCCGCGTGCTGCAAAGCAACTTGCAATCCACTTGAGGGAGCTTGATTGGCCGGGCTTTTGCTGTTCATTCCGGGTTTAAATCTTTCCGTTTGAGCATAATCACACCATACACAATAGGGTGAAACAGGCGCTAACTCAACTATTTGCGCAGTGATCTGGTAGTTTGATCTCCTGGCCGCAGGCTTGACTTCGGGTGCGTCTGAAACCACACTCAATCTACTCCGCACAGTTGAGTATAACTAACCTGTTCTTGGCCGGATGCAAAGATCGCGAGTGTCAGTTCCTTGGTATGTGGTTGTTTTATACGCCTGTCTATTTCAAAGAGTGGTGAATAATAGTCAAATTTATCAGTTTCCGAACAGGAACTAACTAAAAAGTGAAACGTCGACTTCCCAGCTTAAATTCACTGCGCGCCTTCGAAGCAGCTGCCAGGCATTGTAATTTCCGCGATGCTGCCGATGAATTAAGCGTCTCGCATTCAGCCATTAGCCACCAGGTTAAATTTCTTGAAGATTATCTGAGTGTAGAGTTGTTTGTCAGAAAACCGCGATCCGTCGAGTTAACGAAAACCGGGCACAGATATTACCTGGTACTGCGAGATGTCCTGGATCGCATCGCCGATGCAACAAACAGAATATTGGAGCCACATTCAGAGCATATCCTGACCTTGCAAGTGTATTCCACCTTTGCTGTTCGCTGGCTCATTCCAAGACTGAACGGCTTTCGAAAAGCCTATCCTGATTTCCAGATACGTTTGATAACGTCACAGTTTGATGTTGACTTTGAGCATGAAAATATGGATCTGGCGGTTATGATCGGCGAACCCACGCAACCCGATATCCATTACGAGTACCTGTACAGATCTCAGGTATTTCCGGTTTGTAGTCCTGAACTTCTATCGGGTTCCAGGCCTTTGAATCAACCTGCAGACCTGATTCACCACAGAATATTACAGGTATATCCATCCGAGAAAGATTGGGCTATCTGGCTGTCAGAACAGGGCGTGACAGACATTAATCTGGAATCGGACGTGCAGTTTGACAGTTACGATCATGCGCTTGACGCGGCAGCGGAAGGCGAAGGTGTCGCTCTGGCAATGCAGCCTTTTGCGGCCAGGGATCTACGCTCAGGTGTTCTGGTCGAACCATTCAGAAGCCGTATCAGAGGCAATGGCGACTGGTATCTGGTATGCCGCAAGGAACGTTTTCAGGACCGAAAAATAATCATATTCAGGGACTGGCTGCTAAACGAGATTCAGTCTGATCCGGACACAGCGGAGCTGCGTTAGTTATCACAATGCTACCGCCGTTTTTTCTACCCTTGAAAATAACTAACAGCTAAGCACAAAAAAATACATTGTCTTTGAGCCAACAGCTTCCTATTGTTCAGATAACGAGAGGGTAGAGGAGAAATTTGGGAATCATGTTACGCGTTGCAATAACTGGTGCAGCTACAGGGTTGGGATCTGTCATCGCAAAACATTTTCTGAAGGATGGCTGTCGCGTCATGATATGCGATGTTGACCAGCCAGCACTGGATGATTTTCAGGCTTGTTATCCTGAAGTATTAATATCCAGGACTGACGTAAGCAATGAATCAGAGGTGCGGCGATTCTTTGAGAAGATCGGTAATGAAATGGAAGGTCTTGACGTACTGGTCAATAACGCAGGAATCGCGGGGCCCACTGCGCCTATCGAATTGATTGATGCAGCGGAATGGCGGAAAACCATATCAGTTGATCTGGACGGTGTCTTCTATTGTCTTAAATATGCCATCCCCCTTTTGAAACAGGCACCGGCAGGCTCGATTGTAAATATTGCGTCCACGGCAGGGCTCATGGGGTTTGCAAATCGCAGCCCTTACACAGCCTGTAAGTGGGCACTCATCGGATTAACCAAGACCCTGGCGATGGAATTGGGTCCATATAAGGTTCGTTGTAATGCCGTCTGCCCCGGTAGCATCGCGGGCGAGCGGATTGAACGGATTATCAAACAGGATGCAGACCGGCGAGGTGTCAATGTAGAAACAGTTCGTGAGGTCTATTTAAGTCAGTCGTCGATGCACAAATTCGTAACCGCTGATGAGGTTGCCAGGATCGTGACGTTCCTCTGTACCGCAACCAGCATTAGTGGACAATCCATCTCAGTCGATGGCCACACGGAAAGTGCATCGCTGCGTTGTTGAAGTGGCAGATTCTGTATACAAGGTGATCTATGCAAGCAGCATGGTTTGAAGAGTTCGGTCCAGCATCAAAAGTTCTTAAGACGGGTGAGTTTCCGTCACCATTGGTCAACCCGGGCCAGGTATTGGTCAGAGTTAGAGCATCGGCAGTGAACCCGTCGGACGTGAAGAAAAGAGCCGGTTCCATCCCTAACCTGATGGATGAGGGTGCTGTAATACCCCACAGTGATGGCGCGGGGGTTGTCGAGGCTGTAGGCGAAGGAATTGACGCATCGCGAATTGGCCAAAGAGTCTGGATTTATCAGGGGCAATACGAAAGACGTTTGGGAACTGCTGCAGAACTGATCTCCATAGATGCATCCCGGGCGCCGTTACTACCAGACGGCATTGATTATGATATCGGCGCATGTATGGGAATACCGGCAATGACCGCTCATCGCTGTGTATTCTCTGACGGACCAATCAGCGGACAACGCATACTCGTGACCGGAGGGGCTGGTCGAGTGGGTTATTATGCCATTCAATGGGCGCAACAATCCGGGGCCAGTGTCATTGCCACCGCCGCGTCGGAACAAGACCGAACAACCTGTGAACAGCTGGGTGCTGTTGCGGTCGTCAATCATCGCAGTGAATCCTTCGCAGAAGAACTCCTGTCAGCACTGGGGGGCGAACAACTCGATAGAGTGATTGAAGTCGAGTTCGGCGCCAACCTGGAAAAAATCCTCCCGGCTATGAAAAATAGTGCGACTATCGCGACCTACGCGTCCATGCAGGAGCCGAATCCAGCGCTGCCTTTTTTTCAAATGATGGTTAAGGATCTGAATATTCGCATGGTACTCGTGTACGCTATGCCGGAAACTGCTAAATCAGCTGCCGTTGACGACATCAACAAATGGCTGATTGCCGGGACGCTTACGCATCGGCCGGTAACCACATTTGATCTTTCAGAAACAGCCCGGGCACACCACGCGATCGAATATTCTGAGGTGAGAGGGTGCGTAATTGTTCACCCGTGAGCAACATAACCTGTTTAACCGCCCCGGGAATATCTGTTCTTTAAGAATTCCCGAGCATAATGTTTAGCGATATGGATACGTTTATATTGACCATAAAATGTCCTGATCGTGTCGGAATAGTCGCAGCTGTATCAAAATTTCTTGCAGATTATGGTGGTTGGATCACGGAAGCACATCATCACTCGGATCCTGCCAGTGGCTGGTTTTTTATGCGTCAAGAGATTCGGGCCGACTCTCTTCCCTTTAGTCTCGAAAGCTTCAGGAAAAAGTTTGCCGACATCGCGACCCGCTTCGCTCTCCAATGGCGCATTTCTGAAAGCTGCAGACCCAAACGAGTCGTCATTCTGGCAAGCAGGCTTGATCATTGCCTGTCAGATATATTCCAACGCTATCGCTCAGGCGAATACAATATTGAAATACCCTGTGTTATCTCCAATCATCCCCAGTTGGCTGAAATCTGTTCCTGGCACAATACGCCATTTCATCATGTAGCAATAAAGGCCAATCGCAGGCAACAAGCGTTTGAAAAGATTGCATCATTGCTGGATCAGGCTCATGTCGACGTCATAGTGTTGGCGCGCTACATGCAGATCATCCCGCCAAGTTTGTGTAAAAAATACAGCAACCAGATTATCAATATTCATCACGGATTTTTACCCTCTTTCTCGGGTCCGAAACCGTATCATCAGGCGTTTCATCAGGGTGTAAAAATAGTTGGCGCCACCTGCCACTACGTCACCGAAGCACTGGATGCAGGTCCGATCATCGATCAGGACGTCGTGCGCGTTTCTCATAATCACTCGATTGACCACATGGTGCGCCTGGGACAGGACATCGAACGATTGGTCCTTGCCAGGGGTTTGCGTTACCACCTGGAAGACAGAATCCTGGTGCATGAGAACAAAACAATTGTATTCAATTAGCACCGTAATCTGTGAGGTTATCTAATGGTGTCACCCACGACAGAACTTCCGGGTCCATGCATCACCTTTGGTAGTCGCGTAAGAAAATCACCCTACTTCGATGCGAGTCGCCGCTACGGATGCAATGCCTATTCGATTTATAACCACGTCTATATGCCGCTTTATTACCAGGACCCGGTAACTGACTATTGGAACCTTGTAAATCACGTCACGCTGTGGGATGTCAGTTGCGAAGTTCAGGTTGATATACAAGGTCCTGACGCATTCAGCCTTGTGTCTCTGATGACGCCGCGCAACCTGACCAGGTGCAAGATCGGTCAAGCGATGTATGTGCCCATTGTCGATGAATGTGGCGGCATGATCAACGACCCGGTATTGCTTCGTCTACGGGATGATCATTTCTGGTTGTCACTGGCTGACTCTGATGTGTTGCTATGGGCAAAGGCGCTTGCATATAGTCGAAATCTGCGTGTGAAGATATGTGAGCCTGACGTGTCGCCTCTGCAGTTACAGGGACCCAAAGCAACTGCGGTAGCCGAAACCCTGTTTGGTGATTGGATTAATGCGCTGCAGTATTACCGTTTCAAAGAAACGGAGTTAGACGGTATCCCCGTTGTGTTATCACGCACGGGCTGGAGCAATGAGCGCGGCTACGAAATCTTCCTTCAAGATGGTCGTGAAGGCGATAGATTGTGGGAGTTAATCATGGCTGCAGGCAGAGCTCATCAGATCGCTCCCGGCGCTCCTTCACAGATTAAACGCATGGAAGCTGGGCTACTCTCCTACCACAACGACATGAATCTATCCAATAATCCCTTTGAAGTTGGTCTGGGTCGTTTTGTCGATCTACAGCAGGAAACGGAATTTATCGGCAAGCAGGCTTTGCAGCAAATTCAGCAACAAGGAATACATCAGAAACTGGTGGGCGTGTTTCTGGATTGTAATCCTGTTTCGGTTAACGAGGAGAGATGGCCGGTATTTGTCAATGACTCAGAAGTGGGGGAACTCACCAGCAGCGTGTATTCCCCTGCACTCGACCAAAGCCTGGGTTATGTAATTGTTCCCATTGGCTACACGGAGGCGGGCCAGAAGTTGCAGATCCGGATAAATACCGGCGAGACAATTAATGCTGTAGTCACTGCCTTACCTTTTGTAGACAGCCGCGCAAAATAGTATGCAGGATCAGTTTTTGTGCAAAGAATCAGCAGGTTTTTATGTTTGAAAAGATCATCGCAAGATCGGAAGCATGGCTGAAAGGAATGGCGTTTGACTGCCAGGCATGCGGACAGTGTGTACTGCGTCAAACCGGATTGATCTGCCCCATGAGTTGTCCAAAGGGGCTCCGCAATGGTCCCTGCGGTGGCACCATTAGTGGTGCTTGTGAAGTCTATCCTGACAAACAATGCGTCTGGATAAGAATCCATAACAGAGTATTTACAGATCTCAGTACCCCGGATCTCTTACCCTCACCTGATTCAGCACTCTTCAATACATCAAGCTACATTAACTACATTAAGGGGCGAGACAAGCCCGGTACCACTCCCCTGACCTATCTGGAGTTGGGTAAAAAAAGAACTGCGCTTCCCGTAGAAACTGACTCAAAATTGGAGCAAAAACTGAAACAGGGTCTATTCGTTAAAACCTGTGAAATCCGATCGCCCCGCAATCCTGACTTCCATCATTTTGTGCGTGAGGCAGAACTGGTTAGAGATTACTTCGATGCTGTGAACGTCACGGCATTCCTGAATGGAAAGCCTTCTCTACCTTCGCCAAGCACCTGTGTTGAATTGGTGAGTCTGGGTATAGACCCAATCTGCCAGAGTGCCGCACGCGATCACACCAAGACATCCTTCGTTTCGGAACTGTTACAAAATCATTTAAATCGTATACATAACCTGCTCTGCATTACAGGTGATTCTTACAAGGGTGAACCCAAGATCAAGCAGGTATACGACATGGATAGTTCACTGATGCTGTATGAAGCAAGATACTTGAGACAGATGGGAAAAATTCACTTCACCGGAGAAAAATACCCTGACCCGCCAAGACCGTTTCTCGGTGCTGCAATCAATCCATTTACCCTGCCGACTGAAGTACCGATCCGGCGATTAAAACAGAAGGCTGCTGCCGGTGCCGATTTTATTCAAACTCAATTTGTGTTTGATATTGAAGCATTTCGCCACTTCATGACCCTGTACCGGCAGGAGGGATTGGATGAGGAGTTGTTTCTTCTGGCTGGGATTCCGATTGTCATCTCCAGAGGGGCGCTCAATATGATTCCGCATATTCCGGGTGTACACATACCAGCCGAAATAATGGACAGATTACAGATGGCCCGGGATCTGCGGGCAACCGGGGTTCAACTTGGCCGGGAGTTGGTACAATCTGTGCGCAAGATCCCTGGAGTCCGTGGTATACATCTGATGTTATTGGGCTCGGACCATGCTGTACTGAAAGATATTGTCGAGGGCCTGGATTAAATCCCATGCTTAAACGTGTGCATGCCATTGCCTTACGAATAAATACTGCGATAGTGTGGCGCCTGCTCTTGAGCACGTCATTACTGCTGCTGCAAATACCCAACGCTCTTGGCAGCGATCCAGCGGTCAGGGTCCGGAACCAGCCGTACGCAGGGGTGCCATTGGGCGCTGCGGACGGCATGATCGTGTTCAGAGGTATACCCTATGCGCAACCACCCATCGGTAATCTTCGCTGGGTAGCCCCGCAGGCACTCGCAAATAAACAACATGACGATGGCAAGGATCTCATTCGGGCAGATACCTTTGCTCCCAGATGCCCGCAGGATGACGGCAACATAATATGGTACAGACGTGTTGCTGCGGCTTTTGGCGACGCAGACGCCAGTAGCGTTGGTCCTGGTCCCATGAGCGAAGATTGTCTGTATCTGAATATATGGACCAGTAGTCTTGACCGGACAGAGAAGCTCGCCGTTATGGTCTGGATTCATGGGGGCAGTAATAGAACGGGATGGTCGTTTGAACCCAACTATCTGGGTCATAACCTGGCGAGCAAAGGAGTCGTTGTAGTTTCTATCAACTATCGCCTGGGCGCATTCGGATTTCTTGCTCATCCTCTTCTAAGCAGGGAATCATCAGCAGGCGTATCAGGTAATTACGGATTGCTGGATCAGATTGCTGCCTTGAAATGGATTCGGGAAAACATCGCTCAGTTTGGTGGCGATGCGGACAACATTACGCTGTTCGGCGAATCTGCGGGGGCAGCGAACATCAGCTACCTGATTCTCTCACCGATGGCGAAAGGGCTCTTTCACAAGGCAATTTCTCAGAGCGGGGGTTATCCGGTCAATTCAACTCGAACAATTCAGCAGGGTGAGCAAACTGGAAATAAGCTGGCGGAAGCGCTGCATATTCCCGCTGATGGAAATACGCTGCGGGCCATGCGAGAAAAATCGGTGGCTGAGATTATTGCTGCTGTTAGCGCATCGAATCTTCAGCAAGACATCGAACCCGTAATCGATGGGAAAATCCTGCCGGACCGCCCGGCAAGACTGTTCATGCGAGGTGAATTTAATGCAACAGATCTCATCATTGGGACAAATTCCAACGAGTGGTATATGTATGTTGATGAGTCGATCACAAAGCAGAAGTATCTTGAAGATCTGTCGCAGAATTTTGGGGATTTCCGCACTGAGCTGCAAAAAATACTCGACGCTGATAATCCCAGACTCGCGATGGACAAGCTTTACACATCCAGCAAAATGCTCTGTACCTCGATGTTTATTGCTTCCCGGATGACTCTAAAAACCCCCCGGGTTTATGCATATCAATTTTCCCGGCTACGACCTGGAGTCGGTGGTGAGAAGCTCCTTTCATACCACGGAGCGGAAATTCCCTATGTTTTCGATACCCATGACGACTGGCTTCCCACTGAGGAGACAGATCGATTCCTGACGGATGCTATGGGTACTTTCTGGACCCAATTTGCAAAAACGGGTAATCCCAATGCCGCTGGACTGCCTTACTGGCCCAACTATGGTAATAGCAGAAACTATGTCGTTCTGGGTGATCGGATTTTCGCTGCACAAAATCCCGAGCGCGAAATCTGTGCCATCATGGAGAAACGTTTGCAGTTGAACGTTATCGAGTAAGTCTTCCACCCTCCTGGTTCCCCTCGGTGGATTTCAGGGATTTGAGAAGCGATATAACCATTAGTACGCTGATGACTAATATCGGCAAGGACACCACCAGAACGGCCGACTGGATCACCTGTAAACCGCCGATAAACATCAGCGTAACGGGCAGAACAGCCAATGCCAGAGCCCAAAAGACCCTGTGCCATCTGGCTGGATGATCTCCAGGGGCAAGTTTATAAGATGCAACCGATGCGATCGTGTAAGACGCTGAATCGTAGGTCGTAGCAACGAAGATCAGACTGACTATACAGAACAACGCCAACACCAGGTTCTTCAGAGGCAGCGTAAGAAGCACGGACACGATCATGCGCGGTGCTCCCTGTTGATGCAGAATGTCCAATACCGGCAATAGGTTGTGCAACTCCAGATACATCGAATAGTTACCCAATATCATAAAGAACAGCCACCCGCCCAGGCTGCCGAACACCAGCATACCCAGAATTACCTGGCGGAAAGTACGCCCCATGGATATCCGGGTAACAAATAACCCCACAAATGGACCATAGGCGATCCACCATGCCCAGTAGAACACGGTCCAGTCTTCTACAAAGCCACTATTTTGTATGGGATCTGTCCAGGTGCTCATGCGGAAAAAGTTGTGAACCATAAATCCCAGACTGTCGACACTCATCTTGATAAGAAAGATAGTTGGTCCCACAACCAGAATGAATCCCAGCAACAATAATGCCGCTATTATGTTGAAATTACTAAGATTCTTGATGCCCTTTTCGAGACCCAGGTAGACAGAGATGGCAAACATGCCGACGCAAAAGAGCACCATTGTCAGGTCCAGGCCAAAGCCGGTCTCAATTGAAAATAATTCAGCTACTGCGGCAGATATCATCGGTGTTGAAAGTCCCAATGAAGTACCTGTCCCACCGACTAACGACACAATAAAGAAAAAATCGATCAAACGGCCGCGATAGCCGGTTTCGGCTTTTTCCCCCAATAACTCATGACAGGCAGTACTCAGTCTGAGATAAGGTACTTTCTTAACATAGTAGGGATAGGCAATCGCAAGCGTTGGGAAACAATAGATCGCCCAGGCAGACAGGCCCCAGTGGAATAAACCATAACTTGCTGCCCATTCCGCTGCAGAGGCGGACTTTGGCGCCACTCCATAGGGAGGTGACGCATAATAATAACCCCACTCGATAGTTGCCCAGTAAAGGAGTCCTGCGCCAACACCTGCACTGAACAACATGGCAATCCAGCTCCATGTGGAAAATTCAGGTTTTGACTCGGCGTCCCCGAGCTTTACATTACCGTATCGACCAAATGCCAGCCAGGCCAGAAGACCAAACATGGCCAGTACACCAAACAGATAAAATACCCCAAAGCGGGACGCAATGAAGGTATAGCTATCCTGAATGATCTTTCCGCCTGCCTCCGGCGATGCGGCCAGTGGAATACATACCACCAGAATAAGCGTGATAACGGTTCCAAAACTTAACCAATCGATGCGATTTTGATCCAAGGTAATTTCCTTAAATATGGACGACCGGATGTTTGTAACACATATAAAAACATCCACATGGTTAATAGGCAACCCTTGTGCAGCAGTTATTAGTTAGTTCCTGTCTGAATGCGGCCCACCAGAAATAGATGTTTTCAACCCATATTCACAAAATTGAATAGCTGTTAGCCACATAAAACGACCACTCGGAAGTAACCACCCAGGGCTTCAAATACGGACGGCCACTAGTTATAAGTTAAATCGAATGTTTAACAGGCAGGTGCGTTTTTAGTTAGTTTCTGTCCGGTTGCGGCCTGCAGCCCACCGGATGCGGACAAGAACTAGCCTAAAAGAACAACTCCAGAAACGAATCCGGGATAATAAAATCGGGGGTAATTCCGGCAACGGCTGCAAAGCCTGAAGTAGCCAATAGCAGGAACTTGCCAGC
>JASJXV010000111.1 GCA_030123805.1 Gammaproteobacteria bacterium | reverse complement strand
GTATCCTATTGCGCCGTATGGTGTAAATAATGATGTCAGAGCCGGGATGGGTGTTTCTTATTAGTCTAGTATTGTAAGTATTATTCGGCCCACCTGGAATATTCGGCTCCGCCGTCTCGATTGACGACCAGGGTTCAAGTACCCTCATATTCATTAGAAAAGTTCCAGAACCCTAAGAAATACCCAGCGTCTCACCCGTTTCCAACAGAGTCTTAAGATTGCTCAATATCGCAATCCAACCTTCCGTGATACTGGGTAGCAGCACACTATCGTCGACAAATTCGTCATGTAGCATGGTCAACTTGGTGGCATCTTCAACTTGTTCCAGAGTAAATGTCACTCGAGTAGGGCCCTCCTCAAAGGCATTTTGGTCGTAATGCACGTGCCAGGTAAAACTCAACTTATGGGGTCGGTCTACCTCGAGAACCTTTCCCTTTACCGCAATCGATCTATCCTGATTGTAATAGACAACATCAGCACCATCCTGCCAGTCTGATTCGATGTCAGTATGATGAAAATAGCGCCGGGTAAATTCGGCAGAAGTCAGAGCTTCCCAGACTTGCTCGGGTGTTGCCTTGATATAAATAACACACAGATGACTATTGTTTTTCATTGTTGACCTCCAACTGTTTTTTTAGATCTATCAGTACACCAGCCTGAAGTTGACGGAACCTGCTGGTCCATCGATCCACTATCTGTAACAAAGGGACGGGATTCAGGTAATGATGTTTGTTGCGTCCACGCTGGACGGGTACCACCAGATTGGCAGCTTCCAGAATCAATAGATGTTTGGTCACAGCCTGACGTGACATTTCCAGTTCCCGGCTTAGCACACTCAGGGTGAGACCATCCTGTTGGCGCAGTTTATCCAGCAGATGACGACGGCTCTCGTCGGCAAGTGCCTTGAATACTGAGGATTGATTGTCTGCAGTGCGTTTCATGCAAAACATAATATGCAACCATATGGTTGCATGTCAAGGAATTATTTAATGCAGTTGCAATCGGGTACTACTGGTATTCTGGCAAGACTCTTTCAGATGCTAACGTCGCATGAATGAAATAACCTGCTCATGGAGAGCCTTGTTTGCAGCGGTGATGACCAGTCCACCCTTTGAGGGTGGATTCCCGTGGATATCGGTGACCACTCCACCCGCAGCTTCGACGATGGGCACCAGGGGCAGTATGTCATAAGGTTGCAGGCAGTCTTCCACAACAATATCGATCAATCCCATCGCCAAAAGACAGTAGGCATAACAGTCACCACCATAGCGCATCAACTTGACCTGATCAGCCAGATTTTCGTAATTGGCCAGATTTCGCTTGCTAACAAACATCTCCGGGTGCGTGCAATACAGTACTGAATCTGACAATGCCGTGGTTTTACTCGTTTGAAGCTGATGATTTTCACCCTTATGTATCATCTGCGCACTATCTGGAATGCCAATCCACATTTCATCCAGATAGGGCTGGCACATGAATCCGATGGTCGGGTGGCCATCTTCGAGCAACCCTAACAATATCCCCCAACCAGTCATACCGCTCATGAATGAGCGTGTGCCATCAATAGGATCGATAATCCAACTGGTTGTGCTATCGGCATTTACGGCGCTGAATTCCTCGCCGCTAATACCGTGATCCGGAAACTTTGCCTCTATTCGCGCACGGATAAGGAGTTCCACTTCCCTATCCGCTTGAGTAACCGGATCAAAACCGCTGCCCTCCTGTTTGTTGATGACTGAAACAGGTGTACGAAAATATTTAAGTGCAACCGCACCAGCATCGTCCAGAAGAGAGCGGCAGAATGTAACATAGCGATCTATTTCTGATGTGGACATGCCGCTATACCATTGTTGTCAGATAAAAATATTTAATATCACTCGGGCAACGTCAGTGTAGCATCCAGGTACTGTATCAAGCGTTTGGTTAAACGCTCGAAATCGATATCTGAAGCTGTCGCCTGCGTCCCCTGACCGCCGTACAAAGCACCACTTGCTGGAACCCGTTCCGGTGGATTTTTCGCATAGGATACAGCATCAGTAAGGTCGTTACCGAATTCGCCTACCAGACCTTCCTGGGTCTGAGGACCGGTTACACACATGTGCAAGGCGCTGGGGAATTGCTGGCCATTAAAACGCCAACCCCGCTGTTTCATAAAGTCATTAACATGATAGATATCAAATTCATCGGAGGTGAATGAAAAACAGAATGAAGGTGTTCCCATCAGTCGCAATTCAGGTATCTGCTTGACAATATCCTGCATGGCATAGGCTGCCTTAAAAATAGCATCAGATTTCTGCAGATAACCTTCCCGACCCAGCTTGTACATTACCGCCCAGGTGGCTGCTATCAAACCACCCGAACGACTACCACCGATCCCGGGTGATAAGTAGGTCCCGCCCTGCCACGCCGGATCCATAAAATATTGGTGCCTGCGTAAGGATTTGTCACGATAGAGGCATACGGATGTGCCTTTGGGTCCGTATCCATACTTGTGCGTGTCGGCAGAGATACTGGTTACGCCAGGTAGGCGGAAATGAAAATCCGGAATGTCATAACCGAGTTCCTGACCCCAGGGCAGAATAAAGCCGCCCAGGCATCCATCGACATGCAGCCCGACGCTGCGTTCCAAAGCCAGAGTCGATAGTTCCTCAATTGGATCGATGGTGCCGTAGGGGTAGTTTCCTGCAGAACCCACGAGTGCGACAGTGTTCTTATTGATATTGTCCCGTACGAAGTCCATGTCCACCTGAGTAGTAATGGGGTCGATTGGCGCGACGACTTCTTTGATACCGAAGTAGTGACATGCCTTGCGAAAAGCTGAATGGGCTGTAGATGGAATGATAGCTTCAGGCGCGGTGATATTTGCTTCTGCCTTTGCCCTGTTCCTGTACGCCAACATTGCACACAAGATGCTTTCCGAACCACCTGAGTTAATAGTTCCACAGGGCTCATTACCATCTGTTTTTGCTTCATCGCCGTGCATCATATTCAGCGTCATGTCGATGATTTCTGCTTCGAAGCGGGTCTGACTGGGACACATATCGCGCTGTAATACGTTGACATGGGAATAGGAGCGAAATATCCGCGCGATCAAATCGTAGACTTTGGGATCTCCGCCATACATGGTCCCGGAGCACTTTCCAGTTTGCCAGAAAGCGTCCTCTTGCCTGGCTACATCCTCCAGTTCCTTTATTAGAGCAGCTTCATCTACTCCCGTCTCGGGCATACCTTTATAACTACCGAAGATACTCATGTTACTCTTCTCCTATTGATTGAGCTGCTGGTACAATTTCTGATTCGCCTCAAAAAATCCCAGGAAATGTTGGAATTTCTGATTGTATGTCTCTACATTCTCTGCATTGGGCTGATACTCGTGCGCACACACGACACAGTCTTTGAGATTGTTCTTATCGATGTAGTTGAGCCGTTCAAACGTAAGCAACGCAGCACCACAGCTGGCTACTGCCAGGGGTGATTCCATCTGTCTTACAGGCCTGGCCAGTACATCCGCCATAATCTGGCATAGAGAATCAAGACGTGCTGCACCGCCGCCTATGGTAATTGTTTCCAGGCGGGTGCCGGTGAACGCCTGAACCGCTTCCAGCAGCCATCTGATGTTCATACACAGACCTTCCAGTACAGATCGAGCCAAATCCAGTCGCGTATTTTGTATCGACAGGTTCATGAATCCAGCGCGTACATAGTCCTTTGAATTGGGTGCCAGCGAACCGCCCAGCCAGGGTAGAAAAAAGACACCATTGCTACCCGCAGGCACCTGCTTGACGGCGTCGTTTAGAACCTGATACGGATCATCCAGTCGGCTGTCTGCCATGGCGTCATTCGGGAACATCCATTGCTCCAAAAACTGCTCCAGCACTTTTCCGCCCAAACCGTTTTCCGCCATGACATTATACTCCCCGAGCAGAG
Organism: Gammaproteobacteria bacterium; assembly: GCA_030123805.1. GTDB lineage: Bacteria > Pseudomonadota > Gammaproteobacteria > Pseudomonadales > Azotimanducaceae > JASJXV01. The sequence goes on along the minus strand of JASJXV010000111.1, from coordinate 6,816 downwards.
GGCTTGGCATAGTGAGCATGGATGTCGCCAGATCTGATTTTTTCTCCGCCATGGAACTTACCAGAACACTGGTTGTTCCTACACTCAGGCCGCCCATAGTAGGCTCAATTGCACCGGTTGCAATAGTCACTGACTGCGTGTCATTGACAGGCGCCAGCACCGGGACATCAGAACTCAAGCCTAATTCTGCTGCCAGATCGGGCAAGACTTTACCGATCGTCGCAGTCTTGTCAGTTAGTGGCGGGAGTTTGTTGGGATCAAGTCCCGACATCTCGACCAGCTTGTCGTCATAATGTACCTGATCCGGGTGCCGATGATCCGTTAATAGTAATGGAAATACCGTGCAGGCATTAGAAACAATTTCCCCGGTTAACTGGCTTGTTACATAATCGGCCGGCTCCAGAAAGGCGTGAGTTTTTGCATACACATCGGGACGCTCATGTTGAATCCACTGCATATGCGCCAGTGAAATGCCTCCTACAGGGGACGGTGGTAGACCATGCACATCCAGCCAATAGGGTAGCGCATCTTCGTGTTTTTCGTAAACGGCCAGATTGTACCTGGCGCCGCGACGATCCATCCAGAGAATCATGTTGTGGGTTGGTGTGCCGCTGGCATCGACAGGGACAATGGAAACATACTGACTCGCACAGGTAATGCCAACAATATTCTCACTGGAGCAGCCAGCGATGGCTTGCTGCATCACCTGCTTTACTGCGGTCCAGAGTTCATGAGGATCTTGCTCGGCACCGCCGTCAGGCAGCATGATAGTGGTTAGCCCTGTTGATGCGAATGATACGACGTGCCCTTCGAGATCAACTACAGATGCTTTGGCTGCCGTAGTGCCCACATCTATGCCCAGCGCCAGGGGATTCTTGATGGCCATATCAACTGTTAACTCCATTAACCGGTAGGCTTCTATTAAACGATTTTAACCCCCCGAAATCGAATTATATTCCGTTATCATCAAAGATTCTGTACCCGGCACGCTGGTGAGAGTATCAGAATTCAAACGCCCATACATGGGTAATTGTTAACAGTTAAACCGGCTCCTTCTTATTGATGAATGACCATGCGCTGATGCCGGGATGCTCATCTTTTTGGATAATCTGTATGATGCCCTGATACGCACTTACCATTCCATCGTCGTTAGTAACTGCGGCATCAAGAGCCAGATTTACACACTCGCGACCGGCTTGTACCGCTACTAATGAGTCTATTTGCATCTGTCCAAGACCTTGCATCGAAAAGTCATCCGCGGTTTCCAACCGGGTGACGTTGCCGGGATTGACTTCCACATGCGGGTAATTCAAAAGTGTGGCACAACTCTTCATATTCCCACTGTTGTAACCTTGTACGAATGCCTCGATAACTTTAAAGGCGGGTCGTTCGGTTTCACCGGTATTGTCGTCAGCGATGTAGTCCGCAGCGAACCGTGATTGAATACCCCATTTCCCCGCCATGCAGGTGACAATATAAGTAATGGGTGTCGTCAGTATCTTGACGCCTGCGGTGTTATAACGGCTCCATTGTCCAGCAACATGGATCTTGTCATCAGACACGTGAAGCACATGCTTGTAATCCCACTCACTGTGATCCCAGCCGGTATCGACAATCCGCTGGTAGTCGAATCCATTGATATAGGTTTCCGCATCCGGGATAACCCGGCTGTCCATACCGGGCGCCGGTCTTACATGGGGAAAGTTAAGCGAATCCGCCCAGAGTTCAGCATCTCTGCTGTTGAACCCGGAGATAAACCTGTCAACTGCATCCAGTCCAATCTGTTCAAGTTCTTCATCATGCATTTGATATCACCTAAATAGATTATTTAAGTTGGGTTGAAGGGGACGTTACCCTTTGTTTTAATAAACACAGGGTAACGTCCCCTTTAACTATAATTATCCAACCGGGAATAACAATGGCAGCATACAACTATACAGAGTTTGATTTACCCACTGAGCTGGTCCCCTTTGAATCCTTCCCCAACTATATCAATGTTGGGACCAGGGGGCCGAATTTTCCTTTGCAGGATTTGCACACGGGCGAGATGGTAGAAATGAAAAATCTCTGGTCAAAAGGATTTGCTGTCATCGAGTTTGGGTCATTTACCTGACCCTACTGTGCAATGGCAACAGCAGCGATGGATGACCTCGCCGACAGGTATGCCGATCGAGCCGTGAGCTCGGTTTTCTTATACACAAGAGAAGCCCATCCCGGAGAAAATTATCGTCACCATACGTCCATGGAAGATAAGCGCGCCAATGCTGGAGCATTTCAGGAGCAGTATGGTGTTAGAAGACCCATATTACTGGACACCCTGGAAGGAGATGCACACAGGGCTTACGGGGTTCTGCCGAATATGACATGGATAATTGGCCGTGGCGGTATAGTTCAGTACAAGGCAGCCTGGACCGATGCCGGGCATGTAGAACAGGCACTATTGTATGCCCTGGATACTCAGGATCGTAAGGCGAAGGAGGGTTTAACACCCTTCTATAGTGAGACGCTGAGTTGGCGACAACGGGATGATGAAGCTTTTAAAGAGGGGCTGAAAAGAACAGGTCCCCAGGCTGTTGAAGATTTTTATGGGACAAAAAAGAACTAAAATACCCACTTTATTTAATAATACGGCAGAAAATAGATATAGAAACACCATCTGATGAAAAAGCACATATTATGTCACTGAAATATTTAAAAGTGGGATTATATGGGTGTATTATGGCGGTTATAACTGTAAAGTGGTATTATATAATTATAATAAGACGAATTTAAACTTGTTTGTGGGGATGATTTGCCAGCATCACTGATGGAGATCACACTCAGCCAGTCGCTTGTCAGCTTCAGTCTGGTATCTTGGGGTAAGATCGCGGGGTGAGCGGACATCATTGCCTGAACTGGTTTGCTCACGTTCATTGATCATCTGCCAACCAGCGTCCCAGTTGAAATCGAGCGGTACAATACCCGGTTCTGTCATGGTATCGAAGCCACTCAATGCCGTACGCAGTACCTGATATTGATTGTCCGGGTCACGAAAACCACCGGCAGAAAATCCCAGCGGATAGTTTAGAAATTGAACCCGGGGCGGTTTGCCTGCGGATAAAATATCGCGTGCACTCCCCAAAATCAAAGTGGGTATTGCGTCGGCTTCCATGGCGCGCGCAATCAGACTCACGGTCTGATGGCATACGGGTCACAAGGGCACCAACAACAGGCAGTCAATAGCCGCGTCTTCAATTGCTTGTCTGAACCGCGGAATCAAGTCTTCACGGACACGACGCTGAGAATAAATCCCTCCCATACAGGAAAAATAGTCTGTTGCCAGCTCACCAATGATGCCCTCTGACTGAAGAGATGCCAGAGCATCGCTCGGAAATACCGTTGCGGGATCCTGTCTGGCTTCCACGAGATAATTTTCCGTGATGTGCGAAAAGCGCAGATCCTGCGTTGGAGTATCAGCCGGAATTTTGCGAATTGAAGTGTCATCCTTGTAATAATAAGCAATCTGACCTGTGACATAGGTCCCGGCCGTAGAAATCATTCCCAGACGAGAAGCCGCCAAAGGCTTCGTCATGGGCGTCCAGGGAGATTCTGTGTCGGCGTGGAACCAACTGTAAGGCGGGTATCCAATCTTGTCATAGAGTTGCCTGGTACGATCGATATATCTGACTGTCGAGTTCATACTCACTGTGGTCTTATTATCCCTGTTGCAAGCAGTGATTTATGGTCTCACCAATTTATACTGCAAACAAGAGGAACGTAAAAATCCGGGAAAGTGAAATCACGCCTTCGGCATGCCGGGTTTTTCGGGGCATATTTTGCTCCACATTTTCGGTAAACAGGGGAGGGAATCGCGATAATAGCGAATTATCATTAACAAACTCACGGATATAAATATTTAAGCTATTCATTAACTGGACGAGAACTTGAACCCGCGTTCTAATATCATGTACAGCTCGTTTGATATTGGGGTTAGAAATGGATTTCACCACTATTTGATAACGCCATAATGACCTTGGTTTTCGGGTTCAGTGGAGGACAAAAGCAGCATCTAATTGCATCCGAAATAGTTTTTAAGCACATCGATAATAAAAACACGATAATAAAAACCGAGGAGGAGACAAAAATGCCTATTCGTTCGCTAGATCACTTTTTAAACAATAACCATATCCGCTACAGGTGTTACAACCACAAACCAACCTACACAGCCCAGGAAACTGCTGAAGCACTGCATGTGAGCGGTTACGAGGTGGTGAAAACGGTCTTGCTGATCGTGGATGGCAGGATGGTAATGGCAGTGTTACCAGCATGTGAAAGAATCGATTTCAATCTGTTTAAAAAACTAGCCGGTGCGAAACATGTTGGCCTGGCAACCGAGCAGGATATAGTCAATCTGGCTCCAATGTGTGACCGGGGCAGCTTACCACCCATAGGAAATCTCTATGGCATGGAAGTATTTGTCTCGCCAACACTGGCGGCTGATGAAGTGATATGTTTCTCGGCGGGTACCCATACGGAAGATATTTGTATGTCGTACAATGATTGGGAGCAGTTGGTACAACCCCGTATTATGTCATTTACCTACATGCACTAACGATGGTGTTAAGAGGTTATCACTAATCCCTCTCCCAGCACCGTTAGCCAGACCTGCAGATAGACTCCTGGTCTGGGAGTTTGTCAGAGAACAGACGGGGTCGCCCAGACTGACCTACTGCGGGCTAGAGAAAGTCCTCAAGCAGTTGCATGTATCGGGGCTGGTCTGAAACTGTATTGTGCGATGCAGCGAATAGTATCTCTACCGTTAGCTGATCTGGCGGAAAAGCAGCGGCCAGATTATGCGAGTGTCTTCCCGGAATTACCTCATCAAATTCTGCTATTAATATCATTGTTTTGGATTCTATGTCGTTGACCCATTTTAGTGAATCGAATTTGTCCTTTAGCAAAACTGACATTGGATAGATAGGGAAACTTGCCTGAGCGACATTCAGGATGCTGTCGTAGGGTGTAACCAGCACCAGCTTGTCTATTTTTCTGTGAGCTGCCAGATAAGTTGCCACGCCACTACCTAGACTGCGGCCAATGACTGAGATACGATCATAAACATCGTCAAGCTCATCATAGATACTGATAGCGTCCTGAAATAATGCGGTTTCCGAGGGTTGGCCAGAACTTCCACCATAGCCTCTGTAATTGACAAGGTACAGGGTATGTTCCGGGAACGCGCCCGCAAACAGTGGCATGTTATTTTCCACGGCTTCTGCATTGCCGCCGAAATAGATGATGGCATTGGTCTGATTCTCATTTAGCACCCAGGTTTTGATCTTCTCATTGCCACTTTGGATGTAATGACTGTTAGTACCTCGATATGTGTACTCCCGCGTTGGAAAATAGATGAAACTCCGCTGCATCAGGAACAGAATGAGTCCCAGTCCGAGGTAGGCCAGAATTGCGATTGAGATAGATGATAGAAGGAGATCTTTCATGGTGTTTATGACTGGCTTCGCTTTGGGAAATCGAGGTCAAGTAATTTTACAGCAACACTTTCCACATCATGCCAGGCATCGGTAGCAAACTCTAGTGTTGCGATTCCACAGGTCGGCAGATTATCAGTACAGTATCCTGCCAGATGGTTGACCAGATCGGTCATCTCGGGATTATGACCAACCAGCATGACCTGCGCATATTGGTTATCCAGGTCTCGAAGCAAGGAAATTAACTCGGATGGTAAGGCACCGTAAATTTTTTCATCCACTGTAATATCTGCAACAGGATAATCCAGTTCACTTGCGATCAATGCTGCGGTGCGATGCGCCCTGTTTGCCGGGCTGGTGATTATTAAACCCGGGTAAGCAGATTTGTCCTTTAATCTCTTTCCCATTCTCGGGGCATCGTCCTGACCACGTTTATTTAATGGCCGAGCAAGATCACTGAGTGTCGGATCCTTCCGACTGGATTTTGCATGACGGACCAGATACAGGACTCTGTTAGGCTTCAAGATCATCTCTCCGATATTCTGAGTTTATATGCAACGGTCACGATGAACATATGATGTTCATCCAGGTCATTGCCATCCATTGCGTCTAATACAATTATACGTCTGATTGCAATACCCGGTCTTGATCCAGTGTGTGTGGCTTTTTGCACCACATGTACACCGTTAACAAAGACATCAGTAATACCATCTGGATACTGCATGGGGTCGGTATAAGTGTCTTTATCGATTATTTTGTTGGCATCAAAGATGACCAAATCTGCAAAGGCGCCTTCTCGAATCTCCCCCCTGTCTGTCATGCCAAATTTGTGAGCAGAAAACCTGTCATTTTGTAACTGGCTTCCTGCAGTGGAAACAGCTTAAGTTCTCTTGAATAGTGCCCCAGTGCGCGAGCAAATGAGTTCATCAGGCGAGGGTGAGGCTTACCTTCCAGGGTTGGGATACCATCCGAACCGATCATTGTGCTAGGGTGCTTCATTACCCATTGCACATCATCTTCGCTCATTGAATGCAGAACTGCAGTGGTACCTGGTGGAGGCAATGACAACATCATCCGGTGACATGTAACCTCGACCACTGGCCTCCGAGTTAAAAGAACCCTGTTTGACAACTGCTGACAATATCGTGCCACTCGATTCTCGATTCTTCAAATGCAATACCTGCCGGTACCATCCACAGCAGAATTCACGTAATATGCATCGCTCCCTGGATTATCAGGTCCCTGGGAGACCATCCTCGGACAGCCTCCCGATATGTATTCACTAGTTCTTGTCCGGATGCGGCCCACCGGATGCGGCCCACCGGAATCAAAAATCGCAGGAGTTAGT
>JASJXV010000026.1 GCA_030123805.1 Gammaproteobacteria bacterium | reverse complement strand
ATGTAGGTCGGATTAGCGCAGCGTAATCCGACAAACAAATCCGACAAACAAATCCAACAAACAAATCCAACAATTCTGCTGCAACACCCAGCATCTGTCCAAAAACACCTATCTTCACCGTGTTTGCCGTACTGCCAGCAGGTATGCTGGTCTGATTGCAGTAAAGATAATCCCAACCAAAATGCGAGTTCTCGCGTCTTAACCGTTAATAAACAACCGAATCGAGATTGCTGTGAATAAAATACCGAAGATCGTTGCACCTTTTGTAGTGATTGGTCTTGGCATCGGGGTTTATGCACTGTTACATGTCGCAAAACCGGAACCGGAAAAGAAACAGCAGCCACCCCGTGCTCTGAGTGTCTTTGTTGAGTCGGTTAAGCGTACTGACGTGGCATTGAAGGTAAACAGTCATGGCACCGTACGCCCGCGAACAGAAATTGACATTGTGTCCCAGGTCGGCGGTCGAATTACTGCCGTGTCACCTGAATTTACTGAAGGGGGAATTGTCGAGCCAGGTGTTTGGTTGATAACGATTGAAACTACTGATTATCAACTGGCCGTGAGCCAGGCTGAAGCACGCGTGGCTGAAGCAGAAGTTGGTGTTCAACAAGCTTTGGCGGATGCTGATGTGGCACGCAAGCAATTGCGAAACCAGTCTGATGTCTCGGATCTGGCGCTGAAAAAACCGCAGCTTGCACGAGCCAGTGCTCAGCTGAAAGCAGCTAACGCTAACCTGCAATTGGCACAATTAAATCTGGCACGAACTCGGATTTCGTTGCCGTTCACAGGGCGCATGACCAGCACCAACGTAGATGTGGGCCAGTACATTATTCCCGGGACTCCGCTCGGACATGCGTTTGCCACCGACGTGGTAGAAATTCGCCTGCCACTGACGGACTCGCAGTTAGCATCACTGGGCTTGCCTATCGGTTACATTGCACCCAAAAATCGAGGCGCTGGTGTTGATTTCTATGCAACGGTCGCCGGTCGAGAACAGCATTGGACGGGGCAACTAGTCAGGCTGGATGCTGCTATCGATAGTGATACACGGCTGCTTTATGGCATTGCTGAAGTGATTGATCCTTACGGCGCGAATGTTTCTCAATACAAAATGCCTCTGGCGGTGGGTTTGTATGTCAATGCAATAATTGCAGGCCGTGACGTTAAAGCTGCCTATCTTATTTCACGGCAGGCATTGCGCGCCGGAAATCAGGTATACGTGGTAAATGATAGCGGTCATCTGGATATTCGCGAAGTTGAGGTAACGCACAGCTCTTTCGAGGATGCGGTTATTGCAAGTGGTTTAAGTCAGGGCGACAGGGTCATTATCTCCTCAATCAGAAATCCTATTCAGGGTATGGTGCTTGAGGCACTGTATCGCACACCTGACGAGCCTGCTGTGTTGGCAAAAAGAGCTGATACTGAAACGAAGAGTTTTCGTGTTGAGCGCTCGGGAGGCTGATCGTGGAAAGAATTATTTACTGGTGGGCTAATAATCCTGTCGCGGCTAACCTGTTGATGGTGGGGATTCTGCTGGCAGGCGTGCTTGGGTTCTTTGCCATGGAACGCGAGGCATTTCCGATTTTCAAGGCCAATGAAGTAGAGATTCAGATTGCCTGGCCCGGTGCAGCACCCCAGGAAGTAGAAGAACAAATTTTGATGCGGATCGAGCAGGCGTTGAACAGTTTGGACAGCATCTACAGGGTTCACTCAACCGCAGAAGAAGGACTCGGCAGTCTGCAGGTGCAGACCTATCCGGGGGTAAACATCAACGAGTTCGTTAATGATGTGAAGATGGTTGTTGACTCGGTAAATTCACTACCCCGTGACATTGAGAAGCCTCAAGTCCGACGGGTTGAATACCGTAATGAGATGATTCGTATAGTAGTACATGGCGAACTTCGAGAGCGAGAATTAAACCGGCTTGCTGAAGATTTAAGAGATGAAGTGGCTGCGCTTCCTTATATATCGATCGTGGAGCTTTTCGGCACGCGCAGAGAAGAGGTCACCATCGAACTGTCCGAAGAAGCATTAGGTCGTTACTCCTTAAGCTTTGCCGAAGTTGCCAGTGCTATCCGCGGCAGTTCCATTAATCTTTCTTCAGGTCGCATCAAAACAGAAACGGGTGATGTTCTGTTGCGCGCCCGCAATCTGGCAGATACTGAGGACGAGTTCGCGAGTATCGTGATACGCCAGACTGCGGACGGCGGCATCGTCAGGATAGGAGATGTAGCTCGAGTGGTGGATGGATTTGAGGATTATGAAATTCTGGCAACAATGAACGGCGAACCCGCGGTATTGTTACAAGTTCTGTCCACCGAAAATAACCAGGTAGTCAAAGCCAGCGACGCCGTACGCGCCTGGATGAAGGCAAAGGCAGCCGAGTTGCCCCCGGGTGTAAATCTTTCAATCTGGTTTGATTCGGCGGATGTCTATAAAAGCCGTATGGGTACTATTAATGACTCTGCAATCCTTGGTTTGTTTCTGGTGTTCATGGTCTTGATTCTGTCGCTTCGACCCAAGGTTGCTTTGTGGGTGACGGCCGGTATCGCGATAGCGTTTATGGGTACATTCTCCATGCTGCCGGGAAACGATGTTTCGCTTAACATCATGTCAACCTTCGCGTTCCTGCTGGTGCTCGGGATTGTGGTCGACGACGCCATAGTGGTGGGGGAGAGCATACATCAGTACAACCACATGCCGGGAATCGGTACCAACGCTGCAGTCAAAGGGGCGAGTGCCGTGGCCAAACCCGTTATATGCTCAGTGCTCACAACCATGATCGCTTTTGCCCCCTGGTTCTTTCTGAATTCGGAAGCCGCTCAGATGACGCGCCAGTTTTCAATAGTTATCACCGTGGCATTAACTATTTCCCTGATAGAAGCGTTTCTTATCTTGCCTGCACATCTCAAAAAGATGGAGCCGCGCAAAGCATTGCACGGTCTGGCATTGTGGCAGAAGAAAATTGAACAGAGTATTGTCGATTTCGCACGCGGTACCTACCGTCGCTGGATCACGGCAGCAATCAATCAGCGTTACCTGACGGCCAGCATCTTTATCGCGGCATTTACGATCAGTCTGGGTGTCTTCAGCAGTGGTTGGGTAAAGTTTGCTTTCATGCCGGAAGTGGAAGACGAACTGATTTGGCTGAATGTCGAATTACCGACGGGAACACCCTATTCACGCGCCCTGACTGTGCTTGATCAGTTGCAGGAGGCGGAACTTAAATTGATTGATGAAGTCAATGAACGGGCAAGAACAGATGGCGGCACTGGCAAATTAATTGAAGGCTGGTACACACGCTCACGCCGGGATAGTGTTATTGCCATAATCAAATTGTCTCCACCTGAAGTGCGTGATATGTCGGCTAAAGAAGCGGCTCTGCGCCTTAGAGAGTTGGTTGGCGATATTCCTGACGCTGATCAAATACAGGTCAATTACACCATGAATAATTCCGGTCCGCAGGTGAATTATGTGCTCAGGCATCGGGATCTGGAGATGCTGCAGACCGCCAGCAACGAACTCAAAGCACAGCTCTACAGCTACGACGGCACCTATTATGTCAGAGACAATATGCGCGGTGAATCAGATGAATTACTGATGCAATTATTACCCGGTGCCGAAAAACTGGGTATTACGTTGGCGCAGGTATCGCTACAGGTACGACAAGCTTATTTTGGTGAAGAGGTGCAGCGTTTACCCCGTGAAAACGGCGATGTCAAGGTGATGGTCAGATATCCAAAAGAGTTGCGCTACAATCTTGAGAGTTTGAACAACTTCCGTATCCGCACCGATGATGGCCGCGAGATACCCCTCTTGTCAGTCGTTGAAGTGGAAGTCGCCAGGGGCGTGCAGGCGATTCAACGTCGAGATGGCGAACGCATGGTGCGGGTGAGTGCGGAGGTGGGTGATGGTCTGATGAGCGATATCACCAGGGATATGAAGGATAACTTTTTACCCGAATTCGAGAAGCGTTATCCTGAGTTGAGTATAGGTATAGCAGGGCAGGCAGAAGCCGAAGAAGAATTTCTTAACGAGATACTGGCTCTGTATGCCGTGGCCTTGTTCGTCATGTACGCATTGATTGCCGTGGCTTTTCACTCCTACTGGCTGCCCCTGATCATTATGACTGCCATACCATTTGCTTTCATGGGCGCGGTATATGGTCATCTGCTATTCGGTGTATCCATGGCGATGTTCTCCTACTTTGGCATCGGTGCCGCTGCTGGGGTCGTGGTCAACGACAACCTTGTGCTGGTGAACTATATCGGTCGTCTGCAAGATGAGGGGAAAAGTGCATTCGATGCGGTGATTGAGGCCGGTGTGGTGAGATTCAGACCGATTCTTCTGACGTCCGTTACCACCTTCGTTGGCTTGATGCCGATCATGATGGCGCGTTCCACCGACGCACAATTCCTGAAACCTGCTGTTCTGGCGCTGGCATTTGGTGTGCTGTTCGCACTGTTCGTTACGCTGCTCATGGTGCCGGCGCTGTATAGCATCGGCGAGGATGCATCCAGGGCTATACAGGCGGTCAAGCGTCGCTTGTTTGAGTTCAAGGCTGCGATTGGAACTGCAAACAACGTAAATTGACCACGCTTAGCGCAATGGAAGCCAGATTCGGGTTGCCCACAATATAATGCAGTCCCCGTTTTTTGATCGGGGTCAGAGTATACTCACAGTAATGAGAGAATTCTCTGGTAGTAATAGAAGACTTTCGCTACTGCGAGCACAAACGCCCAAATCAGATACTGGTAGCACATCGAACAATGTGTAAACCAGGATGGTACTTTTACCAACCAATCACCGGTGTCTCCCATTGATCGGATATAATTTCTATTACGGCTGGTCCTTCAGGAGATCTTTCAAGAGCCATGAACTCCTTCACGTCATCGATGGTTCGCGCGGTATAACTTCTCAGCCCAAACCCTTTTGCCACTGTGGCAAAGTCGATGTGTGAATAATCGGTGGAGATATAGTTTTCCTGAAAATAATCTTTTTGTACGTGCTTGATCCATCCCAGGCTGTCGTTGTTGAATATGATCGAGACTACCGGCAAGTTCAGACGATTCATGACTTCCAGTTCCTGAACCGAATAACCGAAACCACCATCACCTGCAAATTGAAGTACCCGGCTTTTATTCTCTGCAGCAAGCGCTGCACCAATGGCTGCGGGAGATCCCCAGCCGAGACCGGCTAACCCTCTGGGGGCAATTAAACTGCGCCCGGCAGTGGAAAATTGTAAGTATGCCGCCGCCCAACCTGAAGAAAGACTGGCATCACATACCACCAGGTCTTCCGGGGTCAGTTCCTGGTTGATGATACCCATCACAGCCTGTGGTCGGAGCGGCTGATCCGGTTCGTGATCAGTGACTATCTGTTCCGCGTACCATTGTTGGTGTTGCTGCTGGTAGGATTCAAAATCCCAGTTTGCGGCTGGTTTCTTGCCATCCAGCCCGGCGAGAACAGCATCGAGCCCAAGGCTTGCGTCGCCAACCAGCCCTATGCTCTGAGGGAAGTTGCGACCAATTTCTTCGGGATCAGTATCCAGATGAATGACAGCTGTATCTTTGCCGGGGCAGCGGTAACCAAATGTAGTTAATTGTCCCGCTTTGCAGCCGATGAAGAAAATCAGGTCAGCGGCCTGCATCACATCTTTCGCGGTGGGATTCCCAAATGTACCGGTGACGCCAAAGACCTGTGAGTGAGTTTCCTCAATAACCCCCTTCCCCGATATGCTGGTAACGACTGCAGCTTGCAGTTGTTCAGCCAGGTCTCGAACCTGTTGATAACAACCTGAAATATGCGCACCACCACCGATTACCAGAAGTGGCTTTTTTGCTCCCAGAATCAGCTCATTGGCTTTTTTGACCTGTTGCGGATCAGGTGCGCTGCGGAAACTGGGGTATACTGCCCCCAACAATTTTGTCTTCTGATCTTTGAATTCAAAGTCGCGATAAGCAACATCTTCGGGGATACATACAACAACGGGTCCGGGTTTTCCGGTGGTGGCAATTCGGAATGCCGTATCCATGATGTCATTCAACGACCCTGGATTTGTCACTTTTACCTGCCATTTACTGACGGATTGAAACATCTGCATCTGTTCCATCGCCTGGGATGCATTACCCCTGGTACGTCGGTGTTCCCACGCAGTTGAAACGTCCGACACAATCGCGATTAACGGAATAGAGGAACAGTAGGCTTCCGCCAGTGGTGAAACCATGTTGGTTGCCCCTGGTCCCACAGTGCCATCAAATACGCCGACGCGGCCAGTAAGGCGCGCGTATGCATCTGCAGCATAACCGGCGCTGCGTTCATCTCGCATCAGGATATGTTGGATGCGTCCCTGGAATTTCCGGATTCCCTCATACAGGGGTAAGGTTTGTCCACCCGGTACGCCGTAGACTTTATCCACGCCGTTGTCTAATAATATTTCTGCTAATTTGTCACCTACTCTCACGTCTCTCTCCTGTATATATTGTGAGAATACTGTATCACATCAATCCGCAGGATGGATTGTGTGATTTCTTTGAATGGTTGTTCGTCCGTATGATGGTCAATGCAGTCGTACAGGAAAAGTTATGCAGGTTAAATTGACAGATCTCATTGATCATACCAGCAGCGTGACATGGACTTTCTGACCAGTTTCCCCTATTGGGGCATCATGATGTTCGCTGTGGCAATCATCATGGTGACTCTGCCATTTATTTTTGTTGGCGGGGTTGACGAAATGTTTCTGCTATCAATGATCGTATACCTGGTAATTTCCAGACTGACGTCCAAGCGTATTCCCGAGTCAACTCGCCTTGACAGGTTGTTTGCCTGAGGCATGTCGATCCGTTGACGGTAACTTCGTCGCACGCAATCTGATGCAATCTGCATTCAGCTACTGGTGTCCAATGATGTGGCTACTGCGCACCATGGACTTGTAAACTATCGACCGTAATTACGGTCATATTGTCATACCGGGTAAATCTCCGATGCTACCTGGCGCATTGGCTATGTGGCATCGCTTGACAAATGACCAAACCCATTGAGCAGAGGTTACCTGGACGCGGAACAGTAAACAGGTAGCAATCATGCGCACTTTTATAAGAAGAATAGGCGCCAGTCTGGTGTTGGCCGCCGGATTGGTTTTTGGTACCAGCTATGGAGAAGCAGAGAACCCGCAGCTTGAAGCCGTGCAGGGAGGCATGACGCAAACCGACGCAGTAGCCCTGGCTACCTTTGCCGGGGGATGTTTCTGGTGCATGGAACCACCATTTGAGAAACTCGCTGGGGTGAATTCCGTGGTTTCCGGCTTCAGTGGTGGAGATGAGATCAATCCGTCGTATCGCCAGGTATCGTCCGGTAGAACCGGCCACAAAGAAGTGGTGCAGGTTAGTTTTGATCCCGGAACGGTAAGCTACCGGGAATTACTGGACGTCTATTGGCGACAATTTGACCCGACAGATGCCGGTGGTTCCTTTGTTGATCGAGGAGCGCAATACAGTTCGGCGATTTATTTTCATGATGAAGAGCAACGACAATTAGCCATCGCCTCCAGAAAAGAACTCGATGCCAGTGGCCGTTATCCGAAACTGATTGTCACTGAGATCATGCCCTACACAGCCTTCTATGCTGCGCAAGACTCCCATCAGGATTACTACCAGCAGAACAAGATTCGGTACAGGTATTATCGTTACAATTCGGGACGCGATGCCTATCTGGACGAGATTTGGGGAGAGTCGCGCATGGACCCGCCCAAGTATGCGGGATTTCGTAAGCCTTCTGACAAGGAACTGAAACAACGCCTGAGCGATCTCCAATACCGGGTCACCCAGCGCGAAGCGACAGAGCGCGCATTTGATAATACCTATTGGGATAACAAACGTGCCGGTATCTATGTGGATGTCGTTTCTGGTGAACCCCTGTTCAGTTCCACCGAAAAATACAAGTCGGGCACAGGATGGCCCAGTTTTACTCGGCCGATCAAAGGTGTACATCTAGTCGAGAGGAAGGACAGGAAGTTGTTCTACACGCGAATTGAGTTGCGCAGCGCTATGGCGGATTCGCATCTTGGACATATATTTAATGATGGACCGCCGCCCACAGGTCTGCGTTATTGCGTCAATTCGGCGGCTTTGCGCTTCGTTGCGGTGGAAGATCTGCAGCAGGAAGGTTACGGGAAATTCCTGTCTTTGTTCTAACGGCTTCGAACCAGTCGGTCCAGGGTTCTCCCGCTTTTAATCTAGCCGCACCCATTTGTACTCTCCTTGCGTCCAAGGTCTGTTACAAAGCCGCCATTAAGAAAAGATTTCACTATTCGCGCCTTCTATATCTACTTCACAGACAATCCCGACCTGCAATGGTTTTGTCATATGATACGCCTCGTGGTAACTGGCAAGACTAGTATGTCGAACCACATGTGGTTTATACACATGTGTTTCTGGACAATGACCGTGTAACATTAGACAGTTTATTGTACGCAAGAGTGGGGAGCAGCATGACTATACATGACCAGCGCAATGACCCTGAGGGATATGATGTCCCGGCCGTTGAAGCCTGGATTGCGCAACATATTGAAGGTTTATCACCGCCGTTTGTATGGACTCGTCTTCTCGGCGGACACTCGAACCTGACCTATCGTCTGGAGGACAGCAACGGCCGATTAGCCGTAATTCGACGCCCGCCCCAGGGCGAACTCTTGCCTAAAGCCCATGATATGAGCCGAGAGTGGGCAGTTATCTCGGCACTGGGTTCCACTGCAGTACCCGTACCGGCGGCACTTGGCTTCTGCGAAAGCCCGGATGTTACCGGTGCCTGGTTTTACGTAATGGGACTGATCGATGGGCGTCCTATGTATAACTCAACTGATACAGATGATTTGGTTCCGGAAGACAAGCGCGAGCGTCTTGCACATTCATTCATCGACATTCTGGCGGAGTTGCACTCCCTTGATCCGGACGCCATAGGGCTTGGGGATCTGGGTAAAAAAGAAAATTATGTGGGGCGTCAGCTCAAAACCTGGTACCGGTCCTGGACGTCATCGGTTGAGGCTGCTCAATACGACGACCCGCGAGCACATGAATTACAAAGATTCTTTCTGCAGAACATGCCGGAACAGGGTGTGGCCAGAGTCGTCCACGGTGACTACGGTTTGCATAATTGTCTGATTGGACCAGATTCCCGCCTGGCGGCAGTGGTGGATTGGGAAATTTCAACTTTGGGGGATCCGCTGGCAGATCTTGCTTACGCATTGAACCAGTGGCCAGCGTCGTATGATGAGATTCCTGAAGATTCAGTAGCCCCTACCAGTGCACCAGGCTTTCCTCTACGCGGTGAGCTGGCCGAGCGATACCAGGAACGTACGGGCCGAGACCTGTCAAAACTCGACTACTATCTGGGATTTTGTCGTTGGAAGAGCGCTGCTATTACGCACGGTGTTTACGCCAGGTACATGGAGGGTAAAAAGAGCACGGCAGGAATCGACCTTGAAGGTTTGCGACAGAGCATTGACGCATCGCTCACCCTGTCGGCGCAGTATGTTGCGCGTTTGCGTTAATGAATGTTCATTCGGTCCGGGTGAACACATCGCCATTGGTAAGGAAGGTGTTCCACACCTGAGTGGGTTTTTGCATTTCGCTATCCTCAAACTGACGCGACAGGATCCAGGTTGTATGAATCCGTTGAATTCCGTCTCGATCGCTTTCCCACCGACCTGAAAAAGAAGTGATGGCATGAAGGTTTTGTTCTGCTGATAGAAAACTCACCAGGAACGACACCAATTCACCGTTCTGTAATCCCGCCACGGGATATTCAACACCCTTTGCGGCACGGCCCTTCTGTGATTCAAATCGACCACTGATCTGCCCATCATCGACTTCCTCAATGACCAGGGTAGATCCATTCTGATTTACCCATGTACCCCTGATGTCGGGTCCGGAAACCATATTCACTCCCTCCACCGCTATTTTGCGCTGCTAGATAGCCTAAGTATAGAGTCTTCCTGTAACCTGTAAGGTAATATCACCACCTCATCTCTAATAACTGTCTACACCACCACTGATGTAATGACCCACGAGGTAGAGATCAATCGGCTATACCGGGCGAGTCCTGAGAAAGTAGCAGCGCGTCGTTCCGGCGTACAAACCCGTGGGCGAGAGCAGGCCCGGAAATGATTCACTGACCATAGGATCGGACCATCACCATACCACCGGTAGTTGCAGGTGTGTCTCATAAATAAACATCTGATGATCGATCAATCGTTGCGACAGAGCGGCGTTAATGTCTTCATCGCCTGATTGATAAGCCGCGCGTATGAAGTCCAACATGGGACATAAGTCGTGTGGCAGGGGATGGATAAGAGCACAGAAAGTTGCCCAATAGATATCCAGTGCCGAGAGGGCATCACCTATCAGGTATGACTTGCCAATTGATTGTTGTGCGGTTAACCGGTCATCGATAGAACGCATAATCTCCAGGAAGCGAATTTTGGCGATTGCGCTCATGCCGGGAGACCAACCGTACTTGTTGGCCATCATGTCAATGACAACTTGAGGGAAGGCCGAATCCTTTTGTGCATAACCCTGACTGCAGGCCAGCAATCTAAAACACCAGCCGAATCCCATCTCTCCGCACAGTTCATGGGAGAGACCAAACAAACTGATGCGATCGTCTCTTTGGTTGGGGATGAGTCGTGGTTCAGGTTGCAACCGCTCTGCCAGATGGAGGATCTCGGCCCATCCTGTCGCAGGTCTCTCCTGGTTCCAGACCAGAACCGGTTTTGATGTTTGCCCGGTCCACTCCTGCAACAGACTCTCCTCTGCCTGTCCTTCCAGAATTCTAACGAATTCGAGTCCCTTCACATAGAGGATTCCCCTGGCAGCTTCAGACCAGGGACTGGGTACTTGCGGGATGGTCATTAAGCGTAAACCATCCTGTTCCATTGCTTCCTTTATGGTGTGTGTTTCCATGGGGCAGTGCTCCTAGATATTCGATAGAATGTCTTTGGCCACGCGCTCGATTACGTCAAATCTGGGGTCGAATGAAGGTAAGATCATGACTTGATTCAGACCTGCCTTCTCAAGGTTAAAGAGCCTTTCCAGGATTTCGTCCCGGGTGCCGACCATACAAGTTGCCTGAATAAGTTCTTTGGTAACGAATTTTTCCTCCTCCGGGATAACCCAGCAGTTGTGACCCGCATGAATTCGCTGGTGACGTCGCTCTTCCGGGACTTCTCCCAACATGGTTGTGTAATCGCTCCAGATATCCTGTAGAAAAGCGGGAGGTTGGTGTCCAAAATTGCGATATTGTTCGTATGTATAGTGCAGGGAGGCCATCGCGAAGGCGCCACATTCATGTTTAACACGGTCTGAATCAACAGCTTCACCGGGATCCAATACGACTATAGTGCTAAGGGCAGTGGTGTAGAATTCATTGCGATCCAGTTCCCGACCAGCATCCGCTGCGCCTTTTTCGATCATGGCCCAGATATTATGCATGACCGCAGCTTCAGGCGGAAGCGCCAGCACCGCGCCATCACCATGCTTGCCAGCCACTCCCAGAGAACGAGGTCCAAAACCGGAAATATAAAGAGGAATATGATCTTCGAAGTTCACAAATCCCTTGTCCTGCATAATATGGCGGATGGGAATCTCTTGACCGGAATGCCGGATTGTTGATTCTTCTCCTCTAAGCAGCGGTTTTAGCTCAGTAATATACTGATCCATAGCCTTGATGCGGTGAGGCGGTAAACCCATGATACGCATGGCGGTGTTCCCGGCACCGACACCGAAAAAGGTTCGACCCGGCGCCAGTGCGTTGATGGTCGCAATTCCAGCGGCATTAACGGGGGCAGGGCGGGTACCCGTGATGGCGACACCGGTGCCTATCTTTATTCTTGAAGTCCTGTCAGCAACCAGAGCCAGAGTTGCATAACAATCAGACCAGATCATCTGACTATCGGCTAACCAGGCGTGGCTGTAACCAAGTTCTTCGGCTCTAACGATATAATCGATGTCGTTTATATGGGAAGCTGCACAGATTCCTATCTGCATGTTTTTCTCCGGGATCTCAAATTGTATCTGTGCTGTTATTTATACCGGAGTTCAGCTCCGGGTTCCATAACTGGTCAAAAAATAATCCCTCCGTCCCCTTTTTCGGTCCCCTTTTTCGGTAAAATGGTGCTTTCGCTGTTCGGGTAAGCCATGAATATCCTGCTATTGTCGCCATATGATGCGCCTAGCCATAAACGCTGGCGGCAGGGTCTGGAAACTGAACTTACAGAGCATACCTGGACATGTCTTGCATTACCTCCTCGCCATTTCAGTTGGCGAGTGCGGGGCAACAGCCTGACCTGGTCTCAAGATCCGCTACTGAAAAGATCTTACGACCTGTTAATAGCGACCTCTATGACGGATCTATCTGCGCTGCGAGGAATGGTGCCGGAACTGTGTAGCATGCCCACCATCGTCTATTTTCACGAGAATCAATTTGCGTATCCGGAGAGTAGGCTGCAGGCATATTCCATGGAACCGGCAGTCCTGAACCTGTACAGCGCCATGGCGGCTGATCTGGTGGTATTTAATTCCCGATACAATAGGGATTCATTCCTGCTGGGCGTGGAGGAATTCCTGCACAAAATGCCAGATCAGGTGCCGTCGGGTATTCCCGAGCAGTTGATGCAAAAGGCGCGTGTGATACCTGTCCCGTTAGAAGAGAGCTGTTTTACCAACAGTCAAAAAGCTGATCGATTGACCCTGTTGTGGAATCATCGTTGGGAATATGATAAAGGACCGGAGAGGCTGGCGGACATCTGTAAAGAGCTGGTCAAAAGGAAACTGGACTTTCGTCTGCACCTTCTGGGTCAGAATTTCCGTGATCATCCAGACGTAATTACCAATCTGGTTCGATTTCTGAGAGATAATGACCGACTCGGACTTAGTGGATACGTTGAGAGCAACGCTGAATATCAAGGCATTCTTGGTGAAAGTCATATTGTTCTCTCCACAGCGATTCACGAGTTTCAGGGACTGGCGGTTCTGGAAGCAATGGCAGCCGGGTGCCTTGCGGTTGTTCCTGACCGACTGGCGTATCCTGAATATGTTACCGCTGAGTTTCGTTATCGTAGCGCGTATCCCGAAATCTCAGTCCACGGATATCAACTGGAGACTGAATCGGCAGTTAATAAAATTATCGACTTGGCGGGCAGGATAAATAAAATAACACCCCCGGATGTCAGCCATCTCAGTTGGAACAATTTGGCACAAAAATACCGGGAACTCATTGATGATGCAGTCTGCTAATTGGCACTTTTATCAGCCATTCCCTAAAACGAGATAAACCATGCAACCGCTTATGTATTACCAGTTTGATTACGCTATCAAGAATGACGAAGGCACTATCGTGGATTCTTCAGAAGGAGGTGAACCCTTAACATTCATTCAGGGTGATGGTCGCGTTGTAAAAGGCGTTGAAGACGCACTCAGGGGCAGGGAGGTCGGTGACAAATTTTCGGTTTCTATTGAACCCGAAGATGCATACGGTTGGCCCCAGAGATCATTGATCAGGACTCTGGGCAGCGATATGTTCGACTTTGATATCGATGCGATTGAGGAGGGCATGCTGTTCCAGGTGGGGACCGGTAGCGAGGCAGAGGTGGTAAAGGTAATGGGTGTGGGAGAGGATGAGATCACGATAGATGGCAATCATCCACTGGCAGGGTTAACGCTAAATTTCGATATCAAGGTAATCGTGGCACGTGAAGCCACACCGGAAGAGATTGAGTGGATGGCTGTAAAAAAAGGGGACGGAGGGAATATTTTTTAACCAATTGGTATATACAGATTGATCAAAAAATATTCCCTCCGTCCCCTTTTTTGGTTAGCTGGTTATCAGTACACGGATGGCGTCCAACCGGCAGTTAGCTTTCTTAATATAGATGGCCAGAGCAGCTTTGATGCTGATGAAGTGATCAATTTCCTCTTGCCTGACGTTGGGATTAATCTCAGCCAACTGGTGCAGGCGTGAGATTTCATTATCGAGTTGGGTCTCCATGGTCACCAGGGCAGCAGACACTGCCTCTTTCAGATAGGTCTCTGCTGCTTCATTGGCGCTGGCAAGCATCGATCTGAGTGGGGCTAACTGGCTTTGAATGATCTTGATTAGAGCATCCGAATTCACTGTGATCTGTTCTTCCTGAAAACTCCTGTATTCGAATTTGCCAGCCAGGTTAGTGCCATCCGGTAGCAGCAGGGATCGGATTACATGCGCAGGCAAATATTGATCCAGTTGCAGATGACCCGGTGCGACGCTTTCGACCAGATGCAGCGTTTCAATCATCAGCGTGCCGCGTTTAAATGCGGGATGTTTGATGACAGTAATGCAGCTATTTCCCAACACATCTGAAGTGATCAGATCAATCGCCTGGGTCACCATAGGATTTTCCCAGGTAAGAAATGTAATCTCTTCTCGTGACAGAGCAGTTGCACGGTCATAGGTCACGCGCACTCCTTCCTCGGGTAGTTCAGGAAATCGGTAGCGACCCTGGGTTTCCAGGCTGGCGACGTGATGCCTGGCCATACTCATATTAGGTTTCAGCAGATAAATTGAATCGTCCAGCGGTTCGACTTCCAGTCCGTATTTTTCGAAAACGAGATCCATGAACTCGGCCAGTTCTTGTCCACCTTCATTTTGATTGATATCCTGACTGAGCGCTGCTGATATCTTTTCATTGTGCGAGTTTAATTCCAGAAGACGATCCCTGCCGTGAGCCAGCATCTCATTTATGGAAATATTCAGCTCACGGGTTCTGCCAAGAAAATCCGGAAATGACTCAGGCATGCACTTTAAATGTCGACATTCCACCGATAGCTCGATCCACTCTTCGAACTGCTGCTCATAGATATTCAGCGCTGCCGGATTGGCCTTCCTGAAAAGGTCCATGCCGTCGTCATACCAGCGGTACAGAATCTCTTGCGGGGTGTTGACCAGATAAGGCACATGGATCTGCACATCTTCGGATTGGCCGATGCGATCAAGACGTCCAATTCTCTGCTCCAGCAAGTCAGGATTGGCAGGGAGATCGAATAGTACCAGGTGGTGGGCGAATTGGAAATTTCTTCCTTCACTACCAATTTCGGAACAGATCAGCACCTGGCCACCGTTTTCCTGCTCCGCGAAGTAGGCCGCAGAACGGTCTCTGCTTATCAGATCAAGACTTTCATGGAATACGGAGCTCCTGAATCCATGCCGAAGGCGCAACCATTGCTCCAATTCAATGGCAGTTTTCGCAGAAGAGCAGATGACCAGGCATTTTTGACCTGAGAGTTTAATCAGCTGCTCTCTCAGCCATCCGGGTCTTGGATCAATCTCCAACCAGGAGCCGGTTTCATCCGTTACGGTTTGTTCGTGTCCCGGGACAGTGTATATTTCTTCCCGATAGGCTATTTCCGGATGCAGTGACAGGAATATGTCGCCATCAATTGTCAGATAATCAGCGCTGCATTCAAGTGGATAGCTGTGCAGGATTCTGTTGGAAAATCCATTGACAGAAGTGCGAACATTCCTGAATAACACCCTGCTGGTACCATGCTGGTCCAACAGGGCTTCAATAAATTGTCCCATGGACAGATGCTGGTGGGAATGCATGTGCAGGAGTTCGGTCAGTTCTTCTCGCGCTGGGGTACTTAATGCAGGGTTATCCGAGAGCAGGCGATTGACTCTATCTGCAATCGGCTGGTATTGCTGTTCCTCCCTGACAAATGCCGCATAACTGTAGAATCGATCGGGGTCCAGCAAACGAAGGCGAGCGAAGTGACCGGTCCGCCCCAGTTGTTCCGGTGTCGCTGTCAACAAGAGCACACCGCGACTGGCGGTCGCGAGTCGATCGACTAGCTGATACTCCGGGCTGGCCTGTTGTTCATTCCAACGCAGATGATGCGCTTCATCAACTATCAGCAGATCCCAGTTGCCTGCAGTTGCCTGTTCGATACGCTCGGGATTCTCCAGAAACAGGTCGATAGAACATAGCACCAATTGTTGTGCATGGAATGGATTGAACGGCCCTGCAGAGGATTCTTCATCACTATTGTCATGTTCAATCTGCTGACAACGGTCTTGATCAAGAATAGTAAATTGAAAGTTGAATCTGCGGATCATCTCCACAAACCATTGAAAAACCAGTGCCGAAGGTACCACGATCAGTGCTCGCTCTGCCCGCCCTGTATGTATCTGCTGATGTAATATCAGTCCCGCTTCGATGGTTTTACCCAGGCCCACTTCATCGGCCAGCAGCACTCGTGGAGCAAATCTGCAGGCTACCTCGTGGCTAATATAGAGCTGATGCGGGATTAACGAGACACGCGGTCCATACAGCCCTCTGGCCCCACTGGAATCTACTTTGGTTTTATGATTCAGGGTTTGGTAACGCAGATGAAACCAGCTATTGTCGTCTACCTGGTAAGCGAACAGCCTGTCCTGGGGATTTGAGAAGTGGATGTCTTCACGGAGCTCGGTTTCACTTCGAACCAGACCACCCGCATCATGGTACCTGAACAGGCCATCTGTTTCAGTAATAAGGTCAACGACGAGACTGGTGCCGTCAGCGAACTGCAGTGAATCGCCCGGATTGAATTTGACTCGCGTCAGGGGAGCCTGTTCGGCTGAGTAGGTTCGGTGTGCACCGCTAATCGGATAAGAAAGGGTAATCCTGCGATGTTCGACAGACTCGACGTGTCCCATACCGAGTTCAGGCTCAGCATTGCTAATCCACTTCTGACCTGTCTTGAATGCGCTCATCCGGAACCCATTTTAGCGTAACTCGATTGCAATTGTTGCCAGTTCTTGTCCTCATTTGAAGTTCGCAAGAGCTAGTTCCTTCGAAAGTGATTATTCTATAAACATAAGCTGATCTGATGGATAGCGGTTTGTTGTCAAATTTGGTGGTTTCCGGACAGGAACTTGCTAACTGCACATTTTTTATTGGGGAATGAATTGAATTGAGATAATCTTGATTATACTGAGGTGACGGTTGACGACACTTACGAAAATTGAAGGAGCACCCTATGGATGAGACCAAGAGAATTGAGATTGAAGCCGCTGTATTCAGGCACCTGGTTGCCCATCTGGACGAAAATAAAGATGTGCAAAATATTGACTTGATGGACCTTGCCGGATTCTGTCGAAATTGCCTGAGTAAATGGTATCGAGCGGCTGCTGAAGATCGTGGTATCGATATGGATTATGACCAGGCACGGGAGATTATTTACGGTATGCCTTACACCGAGTGGAAGCAGAAGTATCAGAAAGAGGCGACTGCCGAACAAAAGGTGGCGCTGAAAGAGCACGGGCACGATTAAGCGACCGATGCTGTATTTTGCATACGGCTCGAATATGTTCACGCCGCGTCTGAAGGCCAGAATTGCATCGGCTAACCTGATAGGGCCAGGTTGTTTACCCGGGTACCGGCTGGTGTTTCACAAAGTCAGCATAAGGGACGGTTCCGGCAAGTGTAATGCCAGTTTTACGGGAGACCAGTCAGATGTAGTGTTCGGGGTTCTTTATGATGTTTCCGAAGCTGACATCATGACACTGAATGAGATTGAGGGTGTGGGGCAGGGCTATGACGCAAAGATCCTTCCCATCAAACGTGAAAATGAGGGATTGGTAAAGGCACAGACGTATATTGCAACTAGCATAGATGCCCGTTTAAAACCTTTCCATTGGTACAAGGAGCATGTGCTCCGGGGTGCAAACGAGCATGATCTGCCCAGGGAATATATTGAATACATCAAAAGTGTAGAAGCCATCATTGATACAGATTCCGAGCGCACGGCGCGTGAACTTGCTGATATCTGTTAGGTTCCTGCTGCTGTTTTTACTATTTATTGTCCCTGTTGACTCTCTGGGCAGGGATAGCTGGCAAGGTATTAAACGAATCGTTGCCATCGGTGACATCCACGGTGACTATGACCAGATGTTCTCGGTACTCGAAATGTCAGGGATCATCGATGGCAGGGGTCGTTGGCGGGCAGGCAGCACCCATCTGGTCCAAACCGGTGATATCCCTGATCGAGGCCCGGAAACTGCCAGGATTATCCGCTTCTTTAAGAAACTGGAGAAACAGGCGAGGAAGAAGCAGGGCTTTGTGCACCTTTTGATCGGCAACCATGAGGCCATGAACATGATTGGCGACCTGCGATATGTTCACCCCGGAGAATATGCCGCCCTCACCAACCGCAGATCGGGTCGATTGAGAGATGCCTACTACAAGTCTACAATCGAGTGGCTGCGAAAGACCGTTCTACCCGCGGAACTACCCGTACTCGATGCAGCCTATCGCGACACATGGGACGCCAGATTTCCTTTGGGTTATGTTGAACATCGGCGTATCTGGGGTAAAAACGGCGAGTTTGGCAAGTGGGTTAGAAGTCACAATTCAATCATCAAGATAAATGACGTTCTCTTTGTTCATGGTGGCATAGGCCCGGCTTACATCGATCGTCAGATAAGCCAGGTGAACCAGGAAGTTGTTGAAATACTATCAGGGCCTGTTAGTCAAGGTTCTATTGTCGAAAATGTGGAAGGTCCATTGTGGTACCGGGGGCTAGCTAATAACACCAGGCAAGTGGAGCAAGCCCATCTTGATAATCTACTGAAACACTTTGACGTCAATCGCATCGTCATAGCGCACACAGTAACAGAAGGCGCGATCAGACCCCGATTTGATGGCAAGGTGATAATGATAGATACGGGAATGGCCGCACATTATGGATCGCATAAAGCTTCTCTGGTTATTGATGCAGGAGTCTATTCCGTAATTCATAGAGGGCATGATTTTCGACTACCCTTCGGTGGTGAAGAGCTTATGGTATACCTTGAGCAGGTGATGGCACTGGAGACAGATAAACGAAGGCTTCAAGCCTTCATTAACAAATTGAAATCCGGTGAAACGTCTGACCCGGTAATTGAACACACTGAAACGATCAGATTGACTGAATAAGTAAGTTAGGCTAATCGATCCGACCGGGTATTATTGATGTTTTAGCAGAATTTACAATGCGAGCCACATGGATGCAAAGGCAGAACAAATTTCCTCAGCAAAGACTCTTGAGATTCCCGGATCTGATGTATGCGATTCTACCAATATCGAATAAAATCTGAAGGTCGTGCATCCTGGTAAAAACAAACACTGGAGATAAAAATGACCTATTTTATTGCATTCATTGGAGTTCTGCTGTGTCTCATAGCGTCGGTCATATTTTTGTTTCCGCGCACGGTTGTCGAATTGACACAAAACCTGACTGTAACGACACCGTTGCGACTCACCGCTTTCGGTCTACGCATAGCTCTGGGTATCCTGCTAGTTTTAGCGGCTGACCTGACAAGATTGCCACTGGTAATCGAAATCATCGGCTACCTGGTTATCCTGGGGGGGATTGCAGTTCTGTTGATGAGCAATCGGATGCTACAGAGCCTGATCGACTGGTTTGTTGGCTGGAATTTGATTGCTTTCAGGGTAGCTGGTATTTTCGCCTTTTTGTTCGGTGGATTTCTGATTTGGGCCTGCATCTAGCCCGTTGATGGCAAGTAGACTGCAAGGTTCCGAAACGACCCGACTAGTGGGCGGGATTTGTTGTAAATCAGACGGCCATCCTGGCCTTGATGGCTTCATGGCATTGATAGTCAATCAATTCAAAATCATCCATGTGGAAGTCATCGATTGTTTTCTGACCATGGTCTTTGATAGATAGCCGGGGTAAAGGCAGCGGCTTTCTCGATATCTGCTCTCTGCATTGTTCAATGGCATCGATATAGATATGCGAGTCTCCCAGTGTATGAATAAATTCATTGGGTTCCAGATCGGTGATTTTGGCGATCATATGTAACAATAATGCATATGATGCAATGTTGAAGGGAACACCCAGGAACATATCTGCTGATCGCTGATACATTTGCAGGGATAGTTTTCCATCCGCCACATAAAATTGGAAAAAAGAATGGCACGGTGGCAATGCCACGTCTTTGGGATCTGCATCAGCTGGATTCCAGGCATTGACTATAATACGACGTGAATCCGGGTTGTTCTTAATGGTATCGATTGCCTGTTGTAATTGATCTATTTCACCCGTTGTTGTTTTCCACCGCCGCCACTGGACCCCATAAACCCGCCCCATATCACCATCGTTTTCTTCCAGCTCCAGTCTGCTGAGATAGTCTTCGTAGTTGGCATCCCAAATCTTGTTGTACTGATAAATTTTCTTAAGATCATTAATGTTGCTTGACCCGGAAATAAACCAGAGCAATTCGGAAACGACCAATTTCCATGCCAGACGTTTAGTTGTCATTGCCGGAAAGCCGTCAGACATTCGGTATCGGGTCTGTTGACCGAAGCAGGAGAGGGTGCCTATGCCAGTACGGTCGCCCCTCTGTACACCTGTCTTAAGAATAGATTTGAGTTGATCCAGATAAACTTGCATAGTTAACGCTTGCTAAACAGTTCCGCACAATTTGCCTTTGTAGGTTGGGTTAGTAACCCAACATAGTTGCTAGCTGCACTTGGATTCGCCGCAGTTGAGACAGGTCAGGCAACCATCCATCAACATCATAGCCTGAACATTGCATTTCATGCAAAGTTGAGAGCCCGGGGGGAAGGCACTATTTTCTGCGTTGGCTGCGCCATCCAGAGCAGCCTTTCTCTTTTCTGCGATCAACGCCATATGAGGATCGCTCAACTCCTCTTCCTGAATAATCCCTATGCTCTTCAGGTGGGATTCAATTGCTTCACCAATTTCTGCAACCAGTGAAGGCATAAAGCGACCACCCTTCTTGAAATACCCGCCCTGGGGATCAAATACCTGCTTTAATTCTTCAGTTAAAAAGGCCACATCACCACCTTTTCTGAAGACCGCTGAGATAACGCGTGTGAGAGCGGTCACCCATTGGAAATGCTCCATATTCTTGGAGTTAATAAACACTTCGAAGGGAATACGACGTGCATGTTCGGTATCAGGATTCAAAATGACATCGTTAATTGTGACATAGAGAGCATGATCCGATAGGGGGGTTTTGATCTTATATGTGGAGCCCATCAATACCTCGGGTCGTTTTAGACTTTCATGCATCTGTTCCAGACCGGAAGTTTGCTCTTCTTCTGCCCCCTCTGCCTTTTTGATGGCATAGCTGACTATCTCTTTGTCTATCTTTATGGCCATTGATCTGTGCTCTGATTCTGATTGTCAGGATTTACTGACGATTGTTTGTTCCGCAATGGAATATTAAAACTTGCCGTAGTAGCCTTCTTTCAATGCGTCAAAGAGATTGGCTGCCGTATGTATTTCACCGTCATACTCAATTTCTTCGTTACCTTTTACTTCCAGTACCTCGCCATTAGCCAGGGTGAATTGATACGTTGTATTCTCCAGATCTTCCTCCTTGACCAGCACACCCTGGAAGACTTCCGGATTGAACCTGAAAGTAGTACAACCCTTCAATCCCTGTTCATAGGCATACATGTAAATGTCCTTGAATTCCTCATAGGGATAGTCCGTCGGTACATTGGCAGTTTTTGATATCGAGGAATCTATCCACTTTTGCGCTGCTGCCTGAATGTCTACATGTTCGATGGGTGAGATGTGATCAGCCGTAATAAAGTTGTCTGGCAGCTTTTCATTTTCATCCTCGCTGTTGGGTTTTGCATTCGGGTTGATCAAGGTGCGATATGCCAGCAATTCGAACGAATAAACATCTACTTTTTCTTTGCTCTTCTTGCCTTCGCGTATGATGTTTCTGGAATAGTGATGTGCGAAACTCGGTTCAATTCCATTGCTGGCATTATTCGCTAACGACAGGGAAATGGTTCCCGTTGGTGCAATAGAGCTATGGTGCGTGAATCTGCAGCCATGTTCCGCGAAATCCAGGATCAGGTCCTTGTCAATGACGGCTATTTTTTGCATATATCTACTATACTTCGCAATGAGTACCTTGCCCTTAACGATATCACCTGCCTTAATGCCATCTTCTGTCATTTCGGGTCTTAGCCGGAGCATGTCTGGCGTTACGGTAAAGTCTTCCTCCATAATAGGTGCCGGACCTTTTTCCCTGGCGAGTTCCAGCCCGGTCTGCCATCCCACCATTGCCAGTTCGCGGGTTACTTTTTCGGTGAATTCAACAGAGTCCTGGTCACCATAACTCATGCCCATCATGGTTATGGTAGAACCCAGACCAAGATAACCCATACCATGGCGTCGCTTACGGAAAATCTCGGATCTTTGTTCTGCCAGTGGCAGGCCATTGATTTCCACGACGTTATCCAGCATTCGCGAGAAAACAGAGATTACTTTTCGGTATGTCTGCCAATCAAATTCCGCATCTCTGGTAAACGCATTTTTGACAAACTTGCAGAGATTAATTGAACCCAACAGACAACTGCCATAAGGCGGGAGAGGTTGCTCGCCACAAGGATTGGTGGCCCGGATATTTTCACAGAACCAGTTATTGTTCATCTCGTTGACCATGTCGATGAGGATAAAACCCGGTTCTGCATAATCGTATGTGGATGACATGATGACATCCCAGAGTCTGCGGGCTCTGATTGTTCTGTGTATGCGGTAGGCTATCAGGCCCTTATCGTTAACAATGTAATTTTCCCTGGTGGGGCCATCTTGCCAGAGAACCTGGGCTGGATCCTGTAGATTTATATTGTCCGATTCCTGCTCGGATGCGGATAATGGAAAGCAGAGCGGCCAGTCCGCGTCTTGCTTGACAGCCTCCATGAATTCTGTGGTGATGAGCAGCGATAGGTTAAATTGACGCAGTCGACCATCCTCCCGCTTGGCTTTTATGAACTCCAGTACGTCGGGATGTCCCACCTCGAATGTGGCCATCTGTGCACCGCGACGACCACCTGCCGAGGATACTGTGAAACATGTCTTGTCATAAATATCCATGAAGGAAAGTGGCCCGGAAGTGTATGCTCCGGCTCCTGAGACATAAGCACCCTTTGGGCGCAGTGTCGAGAATTCGTAACCAATGCCGCAACCGGCCTTCAAAGTGAGTCCGGCTTCCAGGTTTTTCTTCAGAATGTCTTCCATGGAATCTGTGATAGTGCCAGAGACGGTACAATTAATCGTTGAAGTGGCGGGTTTATGTTGCCTCGCCCCGGCATTTGAAATGATTCGACCGGCAGGAATGGCACCGCTTCTTAGCGCCCAAATGAACTCTTCATTCCAGTGTTCTCTGACTTCTTCCGACTCCACTTCTGCCAGTGCTTTTGCCACTCTCTGAAATGTGGCGTCCATGTCGGCATCTACCATTTCCCCCTGCTTTGTTTTAAGACAATATTTATTCTCCCAAATGTCTAGCGAAGTGGCCTGATATTCGATGTCCGTTACCTTGCGTGGAACTGCCTTCAAAGCAGGTTTCTGCGGGGATGAATCCATTAAAATGTCCTTCTAAATCTGATTCTGGAGTTTTGTGTTTTAAGACGCTATTTTTCAAGATATTGTGCCCTATAAATATAGTAACCACAACATATAGATATCATCAATTGTTGAGAAATTTCATTAATTGCCTGATTCGGGCTCTGATTACCCGGTTCAAGGGGGCAGGTGACGGCCGGAAAGATGCCTTTTTTTAAAAGTATCTGTGCCAGACCCGGCGCATAAGATGGCATCGAAAGAGTGATTTTTGCGCTTGTTTTTAGACGCATAGCTTGGCATTGTAAATGCGTCAATCAAATTACGCATGCAGAGACGCAAGCAATTGTTTTCTTCCGGGGGGGAGTTTTATGCATCCAGGTATTATTGCCGGGCAAACGCCAGATAAACCAGCCTATATCATGGCTGAAACAGGTCAGGTAGTGACCTTCAAAGAACTGAATGAACTATCTATTCAGGGCTCGCAACTGTTTCGTTCATTGGGACTGAAGAAGGGTGATCACATAGCCATACTTTTGGAAAATCATCCCAGATTTTTACAGATCTGCTGGGCAGCTCAACGCTCAGGATTGTACTTCACAACCATCAGCTATCGGCTCCAACTGGATGAAGTTGAATACATTATTAACGATTGTAAAGCAAAGGTGTTTATTACCTCCAAAGCCCGGACCAATGTTGTCGAACGGCTGATTGACAAAATACCTGATGTTAGCCACTGCTTTATGCTGGATGGCTTGACCGCCGGATTCGAGTCATGGGAATCTGCTTTAAAGGCAATGCCGGTTACGCCACTAGCCGATGAGACCGAGGGTGCCAGCATGCTCTACTCATCCGGAACGACAGGCAGACCCAAAGGAATATTGCATGAGCTGACAGATACTAAATTCGGGGAAGCAGAAGGCGCTAATATCATTGCGTTACTTTATGCAGCGACCACGGAATCCATCTATCTATCACCCGCTCCTTTGTATCATTCGGCGCCACTGGCTTTCAATATGGGTTTTATGCGGATGGGAATGACTTGCGTCATCATGGAACATTTCGATGCTGAAGCGGCGCTCCTCTTTATTGAAAAGTACAACATCACCCACAGCCAGTGGGTACCCACCATGTTCGTGCGCATGACGAAGTTACCGCAGGAAACGCGAGACAAATACGATGTTTCCAGTCTTCAGATCGCCATTCACGCAGCCGCTCCCTGTCCAATTAAAATAAAGGAGCAGATGATTGCATGGTGGGGACCTGTATTACATGAATATTACGCAGGCACAGAAGCCAATGGCTTTGTAGCCATCAATTCAGAGGAGTGGCTTGCTCACAAGGGATCCGTAGGGCGGGCAGTGAATGCCGAATTGCACATTCTCGGCGAAGATGGCAATGAAGTTTCACAGGGAGAGATAGGTACGATTTACTTTGCCGGAGGACCGGTTTTCGAATACCACAATGATCCGGAGAAGACGGCGGAATCACGTAACAAGGAAGGCTGGAGCACGCTGGGTGACGTTGGTTATGTTGATGCAGAGGGTTATCTGTACCTGACCGATCGTAAGAGTTACATGATTATTTCCGGAGGCGTGAATATCTATCCGCAGGAAGCGGAAAACACCATAATCCTGCACCCGGGAGTGGTGGACGTTGCGGTATTCGGTATTCCCAACGAGGAGTTTGGGGAAGAAGTAAAAGCAGTTGTTCAACCCATTGACATGAAAGATGCCGGACCCGAATTAGAGGCAGAACTTATTGAGTTCTGCCGCAGCCATATTTCACATATCAAGAGTCCAAAGTCTATTGATTTTATGGAAGAACTACCCCGACATCCTACCGGAAAGCTATACAAGCGCTTGTTGAAAGACAAGTATTGGCAGGATCACGACACAAAAATCCTGTAAATCCAGAAGGGCGACTGACGCCTTTAGTGCGTAAGCCGTATCGTGTGCGGAGCTGCAATAATATGCGGTTTAATACACGCCTGCCAATTTCTTGTGATCCCAGGAGACGATAGACAGAGGTTTGAAACGCATGACAACACGCTTTCTTCCTACACCGTTTCGTAGACCATTTTTCATGACTTCCTCCTGATCCGATGAGGCTTCACCTCGGTGAACTGACAACTTGAACATGGTGTCTATGGTGGTCTCAAGGTCATCGATAATTTCTGCTTCTGCTTTGATTAACACGCTCTTGAGCTCTGTATAAACGTCTCCTGATTCTACCAACAAGGTAACACGGGGGTCTCTTTTAAGATTGAGTATTTTCTGACTTTTTCTGAAAGTGGTCATCAGGATTCTGCCTTCCTCATCTTGCAGATACCACATTGGCATTGGATGGGGAAATCCATTCTTGCCATTGGATACCAGAATGATAGTTCTGGAGGATTGCAAAAAATCCCTAATCTCTTCTTCTGTTAACTGGATTTGTTCTCTTCTTGACATGTTTTATCCTGAGGAAATGAATAGGCGTCTGTCGGGGCACGGTTGTCCCGGTTCAATTCATTGTAACGCAAATTTACCGGCTGGTTCGAACGAAAATGATTGCGGGAATATGGGTCAGTCTCGCAACAGATTTGCGGGCGAATATTGATCGGTCAGAGGTTTTACATTAGGGTCCCAATCTATTTCCCTGGACATATATAGCGGATAATCCCTGATCTCTATACCCAGCTTTTTGAGCGGTTCTGTCAATAGCTCAGCTCTTTCCATCAATGTGGATCGTAGCGGCAATCTGTACTTATCCCCATTCGCCTTACCCGTGACTATGACGCGATTGCTGGTGCCTGCCATTCTAAAATTGAAAAACTCGCCGAATACCTGTTGATAAGTAACCGATTCATGATGGTAGAGCCTGCTGGTGGAAAAAGTATTAGCCGCCAGGACACCCGTGGATGACAGGAGTTGGTTAATCTCGCTCAGAAACTCCCGGGTCATTAGGTGTTCCGGAATGTAATCACCGGTAAATGCGTCAAGGATCACCAGGTCATACTGCTGTTTGCGGAGCAATGCGCGTTTAACAAATACGCGCGCGTCACTGATACTCACTTTCATCTGCTCGTTGGGGGAAAAACCAAAAAAATCCCTTGCTACGCGAAATATGGCTGCGTCGATTTCTGATATATCAATGCTTGCCTTTGGATAGAGTTTGTTCAGGCTGGTTGGAATTGATCCGCCACCCAGTCCTATAATCAGGATTTTCTGCGGAGCAGGATTCACAAGTAATGCTGCAAATACCATGCGTACATAGGCGAATACCAATCGATCCGGATCCCGTAGGTCCATACAGGATTGATTATGCTCCTTACGTTTTACTGAAAAAGTCAGGCACAGCATATTCTTTGTCTTGTCAACAATGATATTTCGATACAGGGAGCGTTCTTTGTGGATAACTCTGGCGTGCGCGAGGTCCGAGTGCACCAGGACAACTGCTACCAGAATGCCCAGAATTGCTTGAATTGGAATTGATGGTACAAGCGATTTAATCATTGGCTGTACTTGCCTGAAATTGAAAGACTAGCATTGCCACTATACCGGAAATAATCAAAACAACACTCACCGTTAGTAGAACCTGATTTATCTCAAAAATCAGGACCAGGTAGAATGAAGTCACGAGTGTTCCCAGAGCGCTGCCAAGGGTTGAAACGAAAAAAAGAAGGCCGGCCATCTTGCCGCTGTGTTGTTGGTTTTCTACCAATAGCCGAATCGAGTAGGGGGCAATCATGCCCAAAATAGCTGTTGGGACAAAAAACAGAATCGCAGAGACGAGCAGCGAACCATAGCGGGGATCGGTGATAACTACAAAGACGCTTTCCATCACCGAATCGCCAAATAGGATGACCGGCAGCAGTGTGATCGATGCCAACAAAAAAAAGAATCCATGTCTGAACAGATTTGGATTATTCAGAGACCAACGCCCGCCCAACAGGTAGCCGACAGAAAGAGAGAGCATAAAGACGGTGATAATGCTGCCCCATACATAGATGCTGCTGCCAAACCAGGGCGCCAGTATTCTTCCGCCCAACAGTTCGATTGTCATGATCGCAAAGCCACTTATGAAGGCAAGAAGTAGGATGACGTATTTAATTAGTGTGTGTTTGTCTGTTTTTGGCATGGATTCTATTGTTTTCGTGATAAGTGTGCAGGACGGCAGCCAGCTTACACTGACAGGTATCATTAATCTCTGATTTTATGAGGTGCAGCATGCGTAACTTGAAGAATATTCTGGTCGCTGTTAATCGGGAAGATGATTCGCGACTTGTTCTGGAAAAAGTTGAAAAATTGGCAAAGGCATCCGCTGCCAATGTCTATGTAATCAGAGTGATTTATGAAAACATTGTGGAATCTGTTATTCCCGCGACAGATGACCTGCATAAAATCAAGACCTTCATCATGCAATCCGAAGAAGAGTACCTTGAAGGCTTGTTGGATGAATTTCGCGGACGATTCAATACTATTGCGTTGGCGACATTATGGAATAAGACAGTATGGGAAGCCATCACTGCTGCGGCCAGGGAATTTGAGGCGGATCTGATCGTTAAAGTTGCCAACGTCGAATCCAGGATTCAGGAGGTTATGCATACGCCGGACGACTGGAATTTATTACGCAATTCCACTGTTCCGGTGATGTTGGTGAAAGCGGATGCCTGGGTAGATCAACCGGTGATTGTGGCGGCAGTCAATATAATCGACGAAGAACATGAGGAACTCAACCTGTCCATTCTTCAGGAAGCCGCGCATCTCGCCATTATGCTGGGTGGCGATTTGCATATCGTTAATGCGTTTCCGTTGTTTGAACCATGGGCAGGCGAATTGGTAGCCGGCTATGATTACGAAAAAGTATGTGTCGAAGTGGAGACTGATATTCGGAACAGAGTGACTAACCTTGCCAGGCTGCATGATGTTGAATTCGAAATGCTGTATGTCAGAGAGGGTAAAACCAGCATGGTGATTAAGGATGTGCTTGAAGAATGTAGCGCCGAATTACTTGTCATGGGCAGTGCAGGTCGGAGTGGCGTCGCAGGCCTGGTAGTTGGCAATACCTCAGAGGCAATCCTGCATCTGGTGAACACGGATGTCGTGACGCTGAGAAGCTGACCTGTTGCGACGCTGCTGGCAGTCCAGGTCTTGATCTGCAGTGATCCTGTTAATTGATGCAGCCCTCTCACTTGACTCAATAGTGAAATTTGCTACACATTGGTATTATTCGCCAGTTTCTGCAGTGAGACGACTTAATAATCCTTTAATTTCAATTGGTTATCATCTGGCATGATTAATGCGATACCGATGAGGAAAGAAGCGTTCAGTCAACTAAAAAAAACAAGGGTTGCTCCATGAAAAATCATAAAACGGATTCTGTCCGTACCAGAAACCGGTTTGGTGGCACTGTGTATATCATTGCCGCTGCTGTCTGCATAGTTTTAGGCTTAATCGGACTCATTATTCCCGTGATTCCAGGTGTGATATTTCTCGCTATTGCAGCAATCTTTCTCGCCCGAGTCTCGACCCGAATGGACAGATGGGTGAAGAGCAGTCCGTTCATGAGCAACACCCAGTCACGAATGGACTCGATGGCTGAACTTGACTGGCCGGATCGGGCCCGATTATCACTATGGTATGCAGCTTATGGCCTGGTGAAAGTTG
The DNA here is from genome assembly GCA_030123805.1 of Gammaproteobacteria bacterium. GTDB lineage: Bacteria > Pseudomonadota > Gammaproteobacteria > Pseudomonadales > Azotimanducaceae > JASJXV01. The sequence goes on along the minus strand of JASJXV010000026.1, from coordinate 1,923 downwards.
GTGAATTCTCGGCCAGGCTAATAAACAAATTGAAGCGCCGCAAAGCCTAGCTCATTCCAATTGCTGTCTCCCTCATTCCGAAGATGATGAGCAATCCCTGCACATCAAGAAGGCGGACCAGGCACTCGCGCTAAAAGGCAAGGGCGCCAGGGCTTATATGGATGTTGCACAGATCCTGACGTTGGCAAAGCAAAGCGGCAGTGACGCCATACATCCCGGTTATGGGTTTCTGAGTGAAAATCCTGATTTTGCTGCTAGTTGTACCTGAATTTCTTGAAAATAATATGTACTCACGGTTCGTGGAAGAGCACATCACTGAACTGGCTGCGCCTGAAAATTCAGCACATCGAGAGCTGTTTTTTACAGATTCTGCAGAAGGGCCTGTTGACGACAATTCTAATGAGGGCAACGCCAGTTCACTGGCCAGTGTGAAACCAGATGCCAGTGATCCCCCGTAGCGGAACAAAGCGACTGTGTGTTGACACCTGGTAATGACTCAATCCGGTTCATCCCCTATTTTTGCAAAGAGTCGATCCTGATCCTGATGGAACCTGTTTCCAGCCCAGTAGAACAGAGGTATCGCTGTTGCTGAAAGGAGCGTAAATGCCAGCAGTGTTTTTGTGTAGGGCTCACTTATGCCTTCAGCTAGCATATAGTCGATAGCAAAACCACTCAAGGTAATGCCCAGCGCCAGGCCAACCAGATTGAGCATCAATAGATAAAACGCAACGACGGTGGATCGTATCTGCGGCGGCACCAATTCCTGCACTGTCGAGAAGGTCGGGCCATAAAAACAACCGAGTTGGAAGAATCCACAGAAAATACCGAACCAGAACATGGGGGAATCGGGATCCACGACACGATAGGCCAGGTTAATCGGAATCAGCAACAGCATGATCCAGAACAGAAACATGGGGCGACCACTCTTGCGATGATGCTGCCACCAGTCACTGCCCATCCCACCGACCAGGTTACCCAGAACACCACCGGTAACCGCGATCCAGCCTGTCGCCTGCGCAATCCAGGCACGTTCAAATCCCCTTTCTTGTACATACCAAAGCTGATCGAATGCCGCAGCGCCGAGGATAAAATGCAGTGCAACACCTCCAGCGATGGTGAGAGCCAGAGCGGGAGAAGAACGCAGAGTTCGCCACAACAAGGCCACGATGCTTTTAAAGCTCTGCTTCTCATGTTCGCCATTTTCGGGCGTAGTTTGCAGATGTTTACGCGGAGTTTCCTTTACAAACAGCATGGCACCGGCCAGAACTATGCCGATAACACCCAGTGCATAAAAACAATTTCGCCAGCCAATCGCTGGCCCGAGATAACCGGCAATCAACAGACTGATGCCAACGCCGACGGGAACGCCCATATAGTAAAAACCGGCGGCAAAACCTAACTTGTTAGCGGGGAATCTATCGCTCAGCAGGGACATGGAGGTCGGCGTGAGAACTGATTCACCGACACCGATAAACATGCGGGGAATAGCCAGGCTGACAAATCCCTTTGCCATGCCTGATGCAGCGGTCAGAAGACTCCAGAGAGCAAGTCCGGCAGCGATCAGGCGCGGGCGATTAAACATGTCGGCCAGGGCTCCCATAAAGAGTCCCATGACTGCGTAAAAGGCAATAAATACCAGACCCGTCAACAATCCGAATTGCGTATTGGTTAGCCCGAGGTCAGGTACAATAAAATTGGCAAAACTGGCCAGTAGCTGTCTGTCGATAAAGTTCATTACGTTCAGTACGGTGAGGAAACAGAGAAAAACGTAGTGACGGGATTCGATTGTATCCGGATTGTTGTTGTTCGACATGTGTAACCTCTGGTTGCTTTGATTCACGAATTGGTGATTCAAAAAAGCAAATACTCTACCATAAGTCAAATAGCTGACGGTTATCCGCCAAAATGAATACAGTGAATGCA
>JASJXV010000220.1 GCA_030123805.1 Gammaproteobacteria bacterium | reverse complement strand
AATCGAACCCGCGTCCGCCAGTACTCTACCTTCGGCTCTACATGCTTAGTTTCGTCTACGATTTGACCTTTAAAATAACCCGACGAGCAGGGTGTTAAAGGCGAGTTCGATTAGTTTTAACAGCATCACCTCGAACGGAGTTTAACTGCGATCCCATGAAACGTGCCACCGGGTCAAGAGCATGGGCAATCCATCGCCGGTGTAAACAGGTTTTTAAGCTGCTAGTGCGTAGTTTTCGTCGTTGGCAACTATAAAAGTTACAGTAATTGATTAACGAGAGTTACTACCCTCTCGGCATGCACCTTGGGTGTCGTGACCGCCGTCGAAGCCATGTCGCCCCCAATGTGAAACTCTATTTTACCTCATTATCGATAATGGATGCTAATTAGCACTTTACAAGTGCCTTCGTGGGCGTTTTTCAAGGATTTTGCTGCTTGATTACCTGGTTATGTATTGTAGACCTTCAGAACTCTGCTTTTATCCCGATTCCATTCCCGTTCCTTGATGCTGGCGCGCTTGTCATACAGTTTCTTACCGGTTGCGAGGGCAATTTCGCATTTGACCCGGTTATTTTTCCAGTACAAGGAAAGGGCGACACAGGTGTTACCCTTCTGGGCGGTGGCATTGAAGAGTCTGGCCAGTTCCTTGCGGTGTAGCAGCAGCTTCCGGGTTCTGTCCGGGTCGGTTATGACATGGGTAGAGGCGGTATCCAGGGGGGTAATGTGTGCCCCCAGCAGGAATGCCTCGCCGTCTTTTAAAAGCACATAGGTATCCGTCAGCAGGGCTTTGCCTGCGCGGAGACTTTTTACTTCCCAACCCGTCAGCGCGACGCCTGCTTCAAATCGTTCACCTATGTGGTAATCGAATCGGGCGCGTTTGTTCCTCGCGATGGTCGAACTGGGTATTTTGGGCTTCCTTTTCGCCATGGCGGCGCATTATAGGCTGGTTATTATAGAAATTCAGGATTTGTTGTTGACATCTTCGGGGTTGAGTAGCGCAGCGATTTAGTCAACAATTCAGCACTTCGGTAGTAATTACGTTGCCTCATTGAACAACAAGGATAACTTATGCCAAGTTCAAGCGTATCCATGCATGGTATGTGGTCCAGTCGACTCATGTTTATTCTGGCAGCCACGGGTTCGGCAGTGGGTGTGGGCAACATCTGGATGTTCCCCTATATGGTCGGTGTGAATGGGGGCAGTGCATTCGTTCTGGCCTATCTGATTTGTATCGCCGTCATTGGTGTACCGGTCATGATGGCAGAAGTGCTCGTGGGCAGGGAAGGGCGGCAGAGCCCGATTAATAGCCTCATCTCTCTTTCTGAGAGATCCGGGTTGTCCCCACACTGGCGTGTTTTGGGTTGGATGGGTGCATTAACGGGTATTCTTATATTGTCGTTTTATGGGGTCATTTCGGGTTGGGCGATGGCCTATGTGGTCACTACTGTATCGGGCGACATGAACGGGGTGGATGCCAGTCAGGTAACCGCCATGTTTGACAGTTTTACCGGCGACATGACGCAAGTGATGGTCTGGCAGGGCGCCTTCATGATCGCGACCATTTTTATCGTTGCCCGCGGTGTGGGAGACGGTCTTGAGATGGCGGTCAAATATTTAATGCCTGCACTCTTCATTCTCATCCTTGCACTCATTGCCTATGCAGCCACCACAGATCATTTCGGTGAAGGTTTCAGGTTTCTATTTCAATTCAATGCCGCAGACCTGACAGCTGAAAGCATCCTGGCCGCCATGGGAATGGCATTTTTCACGCTGAGCCTGGGTATGGGCACCATGATCGCTTATGGTGCATATATGCCACCGGATGCCAATATTCTGGGTACAGTGGGGTTGATTGCAGTGCTTGATACCATAGTCGCCTTGATGATGGGCATGGTGATTTTTCCACTGGTCTTCGCTAATGGTCTGGAAGTAAGTGCTGGCCCAGGTCTCATGTTTATCACGCTACCGTTGGCATTTGGACATATGGATGGCGGCCAGTTGTTCGGCGGGATTTTCTTCCTGCTGGTGACTTTTGCAGCCTTGACCTCGTCGATCTCCATGATTGAACCGGCAGTCGCCTGGGTGGTCGAAAAATTTAAATTGACTCGCGCAGTTGCGGCTATAGTTATTGGAGGAATTGCCTGGTTGATCGGTCTTGGTTCAGTATTCTCCGGCAATATCTGGTCCGACCTTCAGGTTCTGGGAGACAGAACCTTTTTCGATTCGGTTGTTTTTCTCACTTCCAATATCTTGCTGCCGTTAGGCGGCCTCATTTTTGCGATCTTTGCCGGTTGGTTATTGAATCGCGAGATCATTAGCGGACAGTTGGAAATGAGTGGTCCCAGCCTCCAGGTTTGGTCTTTCTTGATCAGGTATATAGCACCGGTCGCCATTTTTGTTGTCTTCGTCATGGCCTTGCGTTGAGACGGGTATACTGAGGTAGATATGAAGAAGGTTTCCCGCAGCGCACTGGTGCCCTACTCATGTGAACAGATGTTCGATATGGCAAATGACGCAATTCGCTACCCGGAATTTCTGCCCTGGTGTGCCGCGGCAGAAATCTTCAGTGAAACAGAATCGGAAATGGTCGCCCGCCTTGAATTAACCAAAGGTGGATTGCATAAGAGTTTTACCACTCGCAGCAAAAAATACCGCCCCGACTCAATTGATATACAACTTGAGGACGGACCCTTTCATGAGTTAACCGGAAAATGGACTTTTAAGGCACTTGGCACGGAAGGGTGCAAAGTAACGTTGGAATTGGCGTTCGAGTTTTCAGGTGGCCTGATCGATTCAGCTTTATTACATTTTTGCAGTCAAGGCGCTGATAGAATTATGGATGCTTTTTGCGAACGTGCTGATCGACTGTATGCCTGATATGACTTCTAAAGCGCCTCAAATCAACATAGAAGTCGCTTGTGCTACGAAAGCCAGGCAGATGGTCATTAGTTTGCGGGTACCGGACGGAACACGGCTGGCGGAGGCGGTCGCACTTTCTGGCATTACTGATGAATTTCCGGACCTGGATATTACCGCCAGCAAGATGGGTATTTATGGTCAGGTGGAGTCAAAGGACAGGATTCTGGCAGATGGCGATAGAGTTGAAATATACAGACCACTGCTAATCAGTCCAAGGCAGGCCCGTCTGAACAGGGCCGCGACGTCTAAACAGAATGCCGTGGCAGCAAAACAGAA
>JASJXV010000025.1 GCA_030123805.1 Gammaproteobacteria bacterium | reverse complement strand
TTCTTTTTAGTGCCTGATTTATATCCCTGTCGGCTGAGAGGTTCCCTGGATAAGTCGCTTGACGCTGGCTAGTCTTTGTATCGATGCAATGGCTTTTGCCTGGTCAGGATGTAGATTTCTGATGATGATATCTGTGTAGCCGAGTTCTGCATATCGCTGCATCTGTTCGGCAACCGACTCTACTTCACCGATTATCAGTGCTTCTGCATTGAAGCCGCGATACCCTGCAATCAACTTACTTGTTGCATCTGCATCCTGGGTGGATTCAGCAACATAAATATCTCTTCTGATTGCAATAACCTCGGCAGATTTGTTGTGTGTTGGCAGGCATTCCAGGTAGTAATCGATCGCTGATTTGGCTTGTTCCAGGTTCATGGCCGGATCTGCTAACCAGGCATCGCCCAGACGTGCTGCGCGATCAATAGATACGCGGGCGGATGCGCCAATCCAGACTTCGATGGGCTCGGGTGGTAATGGGCTGATACGTGCATCTGTAAACTGCCAGCGTCCATGCAATGAGACCTGTTCCCCCGACCACAGTGCACGCATAACATCCAGGGACTGTTCAAATGCAGATGGCCTGAATTTAATATTCCTTCCCATGGCATTGAATTGATATCCATCTCTACCCAGTCCACACTGCATGATGAATCTGCCCCTGGCGATACCGGCTAATGTGGCTATTTGTTCCGCTGCCAGTACTGGATTCCACAACGGCAGTAGATACAGCGCACCGGCAGGTTTTGCTCCCCACTCTGCAAGCAATCGTCCCATGATGGGAGAATTTTGATAATAGGGTGTTGGTGTATTGTGGTGGTCACCGACAAAGAGTGAGTCAAGTCCGGCCTTATCTGCTGCTGCTGCCCGTTCAACCATATTTTGAGCGCCGGTTCTTGCCGCAGCCCCGGGGTAGGAACTGGCGATTGAAATGCCTATTTTCATAGCGTTTACCTGTCTGTAGAACTGTGCCTGTATAGCGTTGATCTGATAGGTAGAATAATGCCTCGACCAAGCGGAGCTCAGATTGTATTCGTCCTGCACAGATTGAGATAGCAGCGTTTGTGCAATCTGACCGGCGAAATTGGCTATCGGATCTATGTATCTATGCTCAACCCTGGATCAACTTCGAATAAAAAGGTAGAAATTTGCCAACGAATATGCGTTAATCTGCGGTTACTTCGATATTCTTATCCATGAGAAGAAAAGCATATAATTCTTTATTATTCAATGAGATATAAGTACGAATGCAAGTGATTTAATGGCTGTAGACTATAGGGAAATCTATGTCTTCGAAACAAAAAACAATCGGCGTCGGTGTTGATTTTGGTACCTCAAATTCCGCAGTAGCCTGGTATGACGGTGAAGTCCTTGAATTAGTGGATCTGGAAGACTCAGGTCCAATTATGCCTTCGGCTACACATCTTGATCGGGAATATGCGACTATGACTGGAGAAGCAGCTGTGCGCCAGTACATTGAGGAAAATCGCGATCGAATAGTTGAGTTGACCCCTGAAGTAATCAGCAGAAGTACCTTGCTTGTATCTGCGGCGGATCCCTCAGATTCCAACTCCAGCGGTGAGACGCTTAGTCAGACGATCTATGGTCAGCCTATCAATGACCGGGGCATGCCCGGTCGGTTGTTCAGAGGTGTAAAAAGATTACTCGGTAATAGCAGTATAAAGAGGCTGTTGGTTTTTGATCGACCTTTTCGTCTCGTCGCCCTGATAACACCGATACTATTAAGAATGCGAGAAGCCATTGAACAAAGTCTGAACTGTTCTGTCACTGTGGGCCATGTGGGTTATCCCATCAAATTTGAAGGGCGGGATCGCTATCGCAACAAGCTTGCTATATCCCGACTTAAAGAAGCCTACGTGCATGCGGGTATTGAAGAGGTGAGCTTTTTCCCGGAACCCCTGGCTGCTACCTTGAGTTTCTTTCACGATGAGCCGCACCTGGCGAAAGGTATAGTACTTGCATTTGACTTTGGCGGCGGTACTTTGGATCTGAGTCTGGTGAAATATGCTGGAACCCGCTTTGATGTATTGGCCACTGATGGATTGCCCTTGGGAGGAGATCATATAGATCAGTTGATTTTCAAGGAATTGCTGTTCCCTCTTCTGGGTAAGGGTGAAGTCTGGTCAAGGGTGGTGGACGGTGCACGGATTGAAAACTATTTTCCATTTGAAGAATTTGAGGATGCCCTCTTGAACTGGGCTGTTACCTATACGCTAAATCAGAATAGATACAGAAGCAAGATTGCAGACTGCATCTCCCAGGGTGGGAAAGCCGCTGTTAAATTTGAGCGCCTTGATGATCTGATCACACGTAATTACGGTTATATTGTGTTTCAGTCTATCAAGGATGCAAAGGCTGAATTGTCCAGCTGCGACGCCACAATTATCGATATACCGGAACTCGATCTCGCCATACCCTTCAGCCAAAAGCACCTCGAACAGATGATGTCAGATATGCTGGAACAGATTCAAACTTTGATTGGGGACCTGCTGTCAACTGCAGGAATTATGGAATCTGATGTTGATCTGGTTATCAGGACGGGCGGTTCGTCTCAAATCGTCTCCGTTCGATCTATTCTTGAAGATCTCTTTCCGGGAAAAGTCTCAGAACATGATCCGTTTACCAGTGTTGCCGCAGGATTGGCATTGGCCAGTTTTCACGGCTATCAGTTTGATAATCCTGATCTGGATTGATGCATAAATCTGACACTTGATATTCATTGGAGCTTGCCAAGTTGGTGCCTTGTACCGTGAAACCGATCTTACGCTTGATAATTTTACTTCTGGTCACTCTCAAGAGTATTGCTGAACCTCTGTTCGATGTAAGTAAATTAAACGTACAACGAACCATTAAACATCCCATCATCGCCGCGTTTCTGTTGGACCCCGAACAGGCAAATCTGCTGGTGCGCGAATTCAGTGAAAATGGTGGGCGATTTATTGCAACTTATGCAATGGTTGATGAGAATCACTTCGACAGCCAGGCAATAGGGGTAATAACGGTCAATCCGGAAGTAATTTTTGTGGATACTGGAACTGTCACTAACGGTACCGTCGAGTCGCTGATCCTGTTTGAACGAGAGCAAGCCTGGAGGGTTGACCCCTTGACGGGTAAACGCGAACACTTGATTGATTTCCACTCACTGTACCAGCAACCAGTGATTGATGAATTGCCGTCCCTGGACCTTGTGCGAGACATTAACGGGGATGGTCTGGAAGATATCATGATTCCAGATTTTGATGGTTACTGGGTATATCTACAAAGAAGTAAAGGCAAATTTGACGATGGGAAGCTGATTAGAGTACCAGCGATTATGGATTTGACATGGCAGGATTATCCCTGGTACAGGCATGCTAAACCCTACTATGCGGATGTGAATATTGATGGATTGCAAGATTTGCTGTTCTGGGATAAGGATCGTCTACAGGTCTATTATCAGCAACAGAATCGTGTCTTTGCATCGCATCCGGTAGCGTATCAGCCGATGGTGGACTTTCAGAATGAAGGCCTGACAGGGCTTTCCATTAAACTGGGAGGAAGAGACGATCAGTCAAATATTACTGAGAAATCATTGTTCAGGTTTGCAGATCTGAATAGTGATGGACTGGCAGATATTATCACATTGAGCGTTCACAGCAAGGGCGTGCTGAACAAGAAGAGTACCTATGAGATATACATGGGCGAGCTGGATACCAGTGGCCAACTGACTTTCGCCAAAACACCGACCAGTGTAATCGAGTCTGATGGTATTCAGTTTCAGATGAAAGAAATTGATTTTAACGAGGATGGTCGAACTGACTTTGTGGTGTCGTCTGTGGAAATTGGATTGGGTAAAATCCTGGCAGCCTTGATTACCGGATCTATTTCACAGGATCTTCAATTCTACCAAATGGGGGAAGCAGGATACGCCAGCAAGCCGAACGTGGTGTGGGAGATCAAAACAACTTTTAGCCTCAGTACAGGAGATGTGTTTTATCCCACGGTACTGATTATTGATATCAACGGTGACAAGCTGGTTGACTTGTTGGTTCAGGATGGAGACAGCGCACTTAAAATATACCTGGGAAATGCGTCATCCAGGTTATTTAATCGAACCTCATTGCGTTTTGACATCCCAATGCCGGATGATCCTGATCTGGTCGAAGTAGCCGACCTGAACAAAGATGGTAAAGATGACATTATTCTACGCTACGATGCTGGTGAGGACTGGCTGCAAAAGACAGTGCACGTATTAATCTCCAGATAGGGATAAACCCTTTCACTATTCGCGACATCTAAGTGGTAAACACAATGAGAATGCTCAGATCTTGGTAGAAACCGGGCAGGATGCATTATCGGGCAATCAGATGGATGAGGATGCACTGGTAGAGGGAGCCCGGCGCAATGACATGAGGGCCTTTGAACAGCTCTACCGTTTGCACTCGGGTCGAATTTACGGTTTGTGTTTCAGATTGTGCAATGACAGAGAGATGGCAGAAGATCTAACCCAGGAAGCATTTGTACTGGCCTGGCGAAAGTTGGACAGCTTCCGCGGTGAGAGTGCTTTTGGAAGCTGGCTTTACCGAATCTCTATCAACCTTGTATTGAGTTACTTACGCAAGCGCAAACCTCTCATTACAAGCCTGGATTATGAAAACTATGAACAAGCTGACAATATCGCACCGCCGGAAGAACAGATGAGTCTTGAAGCAGCTATCGGCAAGCTACCCCCCGGGGCCAGAATTGTGTTCGTGCTATACAGTATTGAAGGTTATAGCCATAACGAAATCAGCAACACTCTCAAAATTGCGACGGGTAGCAGCAAAGCACAGCTACATCGTGCAAGGCAACTATTGCAGGGGTATTTATCAAATGACAACCCATGATAACAATGGCGATGGTATGAGTGGACCTCTGGATATCGCCTTGGCCAGGGCGGTGAGGGATCTGGACAGGGACATTCAACCGACCAGAGACCTCTGGCCTGGAATAGAAAGACAGATTGCCAGCTATCCCCAGAGACACAGGAATGACTGGTTATACAAAGTAATGCCCTACGCTATGGCGGCAAGTTTGTTAATCGCAGTGACGGCGCTGATTTTGAGTGTGACTCAGGTCGGCAGCCGGGAAGAATTGAAATATGTCAGTCTGGAGAGATCCATCGGAGAGATGCAGAATGAATTTATGGCGGTAAGAAACCCCGCAATTCAACAGTTCGAGGCAGCTAATCGAGGGTTGGACCGGGAAACCCTTTTGTTGCTTCGCAAGAATATAGAAATTATTGAAAAAGCGCGCAAGGAAATTGAACTGGCTTTGCTGGAGAACCCGGAGAATCTACGCCTCATTGATATGTTAATGCGGGTGCATCAGCAGGAATTAAATTTGCTTAATCAAAATTACGTTGAACCTGACAGTTCGATCTAGGATATCAGCAATGAACAGATTACTCATAGCTACATTCATCAGCCTGACAAGTCTCACAGCTTTAGCCGATAGCAGAGAAAGTATAAATGAAACTAAAAAGGTGTCTGCGGATGGCTTCGTCTCGATCCAGGTTACGCGGGGAGATTTGAAAATAACAGGTTGGGACCGCGACGAAATAGAAGTAACCGGTCTTTTGGATGAGAAAACCCGGGAATTTGTTTTCGAAGTGAACGGTGATGAGACTGAAATCATAGTGAGATTGCCCAGGCATCTGAGTGGCTGGTCGATGGATAACGGATCTGATCTGAAAATATTTGTGCCAGTCGGCAACAACGTAGCTGTCCGTGGAGTGTCAACCGATATTGATATACGAAACCTGCAGTCGGGAGTAGAAGTGAATGATGTGAGTGGGGATTTGACTGTATCGCATGTTGACAGAGGTGTTGATCTGACCACCGTCAGTGGTGAAATTAATCTGAGAAATGCCACGGGCAGAATCAGAGTGAGAACTGTGAGCGGAGATATCGAGAGTCGCCATGCCCTTGGGCCAGGTTCTTATCGTTCAGTAAGCGGTAGTATTGATATCCGTGACGGTGGCAGTGAAATCGATCTTGAGACTGTCTCAGGCGATATCGACGTCAACGCCAACGAAATACTGGAACTGTCGGGCCATTCGGTTTCCGGAGATATTGATATCACCGCCAGTTTGACAGCGGAGGGGACCGTGGATCTTAGAACAATCAGTGGTTCCATCGATCTGAACTTGCCGTCAGATACCAACGCACGATTTGATTTGGATGCGGGATCCGGTGGTCAGATCAGAAATAGATTAACCAAAGATAAACCCAAAACATCCAGGTATTCGCGGGACAGCTCACTCAGGTTCATTATGGGGGAGGGGGCTGGCGAGGTTATCCTGAGCACTGCTTCCGGTCGAATTGTGTTAGGTCGATAATTCCGTAACAGTCTCTGCTGTCCCACAAATTTGTGTAGCGAGCTGAGCTGGATATTTCCACCTGGGACTCGCTATGCATACGCCGCGATGTCGGACCACCCTGTAGGCTCTGCGTCGGAACGCCCAGGGACGGGTTTACAGCGTGTCCAGAAAGGAGACACCTCACTGCCGCCGGTGGAACGACAGTGAGACTAGTCATGTCTCCAAGCTACAAATCGTCTTAAATACCGCATGTCTGCAGCTCCTTGCAAGCAATGCACCGAATATTGTGGGACAGCGGTGACACACGGCAAACGAGTATTTTGAGCCGATTTCTAACGCCGTTATGGCGGAAAAGACGCACGGCGCAAATGCCTCAGAGTTGAATCGACTGGTCATCGGTATCTGGAAATGATAAAACAGGAGTTATGAATGTATTGATCGGCAAGATAATCGCGGCTGGTGCGCTATGGGTATCGGTTTCTGTGTTTGGCTACGAAGCTGACCAGTACTCTAATCGGCTTGTTCCCGTGAAGGATTCATTAGAACATTTGGATCGGTACGTAAACAGGGATCTGCAGGAAATTATCGATGAGTGGGCCATTCCAAAAGACACATTCCGGTTCGCGCGCCGTGTATATTACAAGATGGGCGGTATCCATTGGGTCGATAAAATAGAACGCTGGACCATGAATAGTCCTCTGTTGGAAAGATACCCGCACAAGCACTACAGAGGTATATATCGGGGCATGCCAGTCTGGGCAACCAGGGTAAATTTTTTCTTTGGTATCGGTACCAGTATTTATGTCAATGGCGTACGGATCGGGTCGGATAAATTTGGTCATTTCTTCTCCCAGGGCCTTAAGTACTACAGGCGAGAGGTGCGGGGATGGGAACAGAAGCGAGTACTGGCAAGAGGAGCTTACGCTGAACGTTGGCTCTGGGGTTATTTGACCACCGGGATCTATGCCAATGCTGACCTGGTAGCAAACTATGAGGGAATGCAGTTTTACAGGTCGTTAAGCCAGGACAATATTATCGGTGACAAGATCGCCATTATTGGCTGGCATGGCGATCAACCCTTTCTGCAAAGACGGTTCACCTGGCGCGATCACATCAACGATTATTGGGATGAGGCACTGAACCCTTCTCATGTGGTCGATTCCCTTCAGCGTAGACTGATACCAGCTATTCAAAAGCTGTGCGGTGAGTATTGGTCGAACCCGAGTGAATTTGTGCCTCACGATGATGCTGGGTTGTGGGATCGGTACACTTCAGTGGGTCTTATCGACGCACGACAAAATCGGGTCGACATGGTTTGTGCTGACCAGATGCCAGCTAATCCGAATCGTCCACGCCTAATGGGTGACTAGCAGGCTGTCCTGGAAGCGTTACCTGATATTAACCGATTATTCAACCAGATTGCCGTCAGCATCTATCAGTATGGCATCACCATAACCAAGCTCGTTCAGTCCTGCTTCAACTTTGGCACGGTCGCCTACGACAACCCAAACCATATTGTTGGGCTTAATTAATTTTCTGGCGACAGCGTTAACTTCCTCCTGACTGAGGTTGTCGATTCTGCCTGCATAGGTTTGGTAATAGTCGTCCTCTAAACCATACTGCACTATCTGCGAGATTGATCCTGCGACAGCACCGGCAGTTTCCCACTGACCAGCCAGAGATTGAGAAAGGCTGACCTTTTTGACAGCGACCTCTGCGGCAGTCGGTGGCTGCGTAGAAATATAAGCATGCAGCTCTTTCATGGCTTCCTGAATGGACTCTTTGGTTTTGTCGGTTTGAACGCTAGCCATTACATAAAACGCGCGCTGGCCTCTGGCGCTAAGGATGCCCGAATAAGCGCCATAAGACCAATGCTTATCTTCCCGCAGATTCATATTAATCCGTGAATTTGAGGAACCTCCAAGTATGTCGTTCATAACCTGAATGGCGACTTCTTCGGGATTTGCTTTGGGTATGATGACATGAGTTCCAAAGATAAACGACTGAGCCGCACCCGGGCGGTCTACCAGATACAATTGCGTTTTGTCTCGAAGTTTTACCTGGCTGATATTTTTCTGTGGAATCTCTCCTGCTTGCCAATGCCCGAATACCTTTTCGATTTTTGGCGCTATCTCAGCCATGGTGGTATCCCCCGTGATAACCAGCGTTGCGTGATTGGGCTTGAACCAGGTAGTATGAAAGTCCTTTAATTGTTGCAGTGTAATTGCGGATACCGATTCCAGAGTACCGGACCCTGTCAGCGGATTGCTGTAGGCATGACCCTCTCCGTAAACCAGTTTCGGGAATACACGCAGTCCCATTGATCGTGCACTGGTTTGTTCTCTGCGAATGCGATTCAACTGTTGTTGCCGCAGGCGATTCAGTTCCGCTTCCGGGAAAGAAGGATTCAGCACCACATCGGTATAGATCGCCAGGGCTTCATCGAGGGTCGTGGTAAGGGTTGATAAGGAGACCGTTGATGTGTCCAGATTTGAGCCGCTGGATAGTGTGGCACCTAACATTGTCAGTACATCATTAATTTCCAGTGAGTCCATGCGGGTAGTGCCCTCATCCAGCATGTTCATAGCCAGACCGGCCACACCGGGTACGGCGAACTGATCTGACGCATAACCGGCATCCAGCAATAATCTGAACTGCACCACCGGAATGGCATGACGTTCAGCGACAATGATTTTCAGCCCATTCGCCAGCGTTTTACGCTCGAAATCATCCAGCCTTGCGCCTTCCATCTTGGCCACATCGGGCATTTGAGAACGATCTGCCCCCGATACTGCGGATTTGTAATCAGGAAAAGGTCTGATTTCCAGTTCGTACATGCCATCAGTGAGCCATTCTCGTGCTGCGCCTACAATATCCCTGCTTGTGACATTCTTGATACGGTCCAGTTGCATCTTGTAAAAGTGGGGGTCACCGTGGAATACGTAGTTACTGATCAAAATGTCTGACTTGCCGCCAAAGCCGCCAATAGTTTCCATACCACGGACGAATCCGGCGATGGTTTGTATCTTGACTCTTTCCAGTTCTTTTTCGGTGGGTCCCCATTCCAGGAACCGGGTCATCTCCTCTGCGATGGCTTTATTAACAACTGCACTGTCAACGCCAGGCTTGAGGTAAGCCGTGATTTCGAACGTTCCGGCTATCTCGCCAGTCGATGTGTAAGCACTGATAGAGGTTACTGTCTGATCTTCATACACCAACCGTTTATACAGGCGAGAATTCTTGCCACTGCTCATAACGGCACCCATGATGTTGAGATAATCAGCAGTTTCTGAACCTTCCCCGGGAATATTCCAGGATTTCAAGATCATGATCTGTGGAACCCGATCATAACTCACTTGCTTGTGCGTGCCGGTGAGCTTGGCGACCCAACTGGATTGGCGCGTTTGTGGTGGTCCGGATGGAATATCGCCAAAATAGTGTTCAACCTTCTTGATGGCTTCTTCGGGCGTGATATCTCCTGCCAAAGCGATGGTAGCGTTGGCCGCGCCATAATGCTTTTTAAACCATGCATGTACATCTTCCAATGTGGCGGCGTCCAGATCTTCCATTGATCCGATGGTTAGCCAGGAATAGGGATGATTGCCGGGATAGATGCTTTGGTACTGTAGTACTCCAGCCTGACCGTAGGGTCGATTGTCTATGCGTTCTCGTTTCTCATTTTTGACTATGCCTCGCTGTTCATCCAACAGTTCCTGAGTGATGCCACCCAACAGATGACCCATGCGATCGGATTCCAGCCACAAGGTCAGATCCAGTGCTGACGTCGGCACATTCTGGAAATAATTGGTCCTGTCCCAATTGGTGGTGCCATTCATTGTTGTTGCACCGGCCTTCTCGATGGCCTGGTGATAATCACCGGTGTAATTTTCTGATCCTGCAAACATCAGATGTTCAAATAGATGCGCAAACCCTGTCTTGCCTGGCTGCTCGTTTTTTGAGCCCACGTGGTACCAGATATTCACAGCAACAATGGGCGCCTTGTGATCCTCATGGACAATGAGCGTTAGTCCGTTCTCCAAGGTGTGGATTGTGTACGGAATATCAATATCCAGATCGAAGCGGGCCGCAGTAACCAGACTGCAAATCGATACGCTTAAAAAAGCTGTGAGAACTCTTGCATACATTGTTATTCACCAAAGATGATAGGGCACTGGAATGAAACTTTATAAACCAATGACGAACTAAAAGATACCAGGCTAAAGTAGTTTGTTCCCTTGATACGACCAGTCGTTCAAGGAGTCCATTACAGTGTTGTAAAAAGAGGGCCGTGTGTGATTACAATCAGTGTTGAGGACGAAATTTCCGGAGTATAAAAAGTAGCCAGTGCAGCGAGATATAGCAGCGCTGAAAATTTTTTCTTCAACACCGGCAATGTCAGACTATTCGGCCTGGGGCTCAGTGTCAGGATCCATGTCTGTCAGCATAGGCACCGGATCCTGATCATAATCGTCACTGCCTTCACTCATGCCAAGCAACTTCAGCCAGTCCTCCAGCATCAGATAGAGACTGGGCACCAAAAATAGAGTGATTACGGTGGAAAAGAGTATGCCGAATGCCAGTGAAATAGCCATCGGGATGAACATAAACGTCTGCGGATCCTTGTCGGTCATCAGTGGGATCAGTCCCATAAAGGTAGTCGCAGAAGTCAGAATGATCGGCCTGAATCGCACCACGCCTGCCGTGGTAACTGCTTCGAAGACGTCTACTCCAGCACGTCGTCGTCGATTTATGTAATCCACCAGAACCAGGCTGGCGTTCACGACCACACCCGAGAGCGCAATGATGCCTAGCAGTGAGAAAAATACCAGATTCCATCCCATGATAAAGTGGCCCACTATGGCGCCGACGGCGCCGAATGGGATAACCATCATGATGACCAGGGGTTGCATGTAGGATTTCAGGGGTATAGCCAACAAGGCAAAGATAATCATCAGGGCCAAGGGTACAGTATTGAATAAACTGGTCATTGCCTTGTTGCGTTCTCTCGCCTCACCACCGAGGCTATATGTCACTGACGGAAACTGGGAATTGGTACATTGATTTTCTACATTCGACAGGCTGGACCCGTTTTCGCAAAATGTTTTATTGATTGCAGCAAACAACTCTTCCGGGGCAATGATGGTTCTATTCACATCTCCGATAACACTGACAACACGACGCTGGTCTTGTCGTTGAATGGACGAATAGCCATTTCCCAGTGTGACTGCAGCAACGGTGCTGAATGGCACTTCTGTGCCATCCTTTGTCCTGATACGCATATCTTCCAGATTACCGAGGGATTTTCTTTCCGCTTCGGGATATCGCACCATGACCCGGACATCGTCAGTGCCTCGTTGTATTCGCTGCGCCTCCTCGCCATAGAATGCCTGCCGGACCTGGCGAGCCAGATCATTCAAAGTCAAGCCCAGGGGTATAGCCTCAGGCAAAATACTCAATTTTGCTTCCTGCTTGCCTGCACGGAATGAGTCCGTCAGATCCATTACACCGGGATAAAGAGAAAGTCTCTCGCGTAGATCAGCTGCCGCAAGCCTGAGTTGATCAACATCCCTGCCTTGCAGTTCGAAGCGCAACGCTGCACCAGCACTAAATGTGTTAGATGAAAAGGTAAGCTCCACCGCATCCGTTATAACACCGCTTAAGTCACGCCAACGATTGGTAATTTCCGTGGAACTTATACCGGGACGTTCCTCAATGGGAACCAGTTCCAGCACGACTTCCGCCAGATGACTGCCACCTGCACCAAATCTGGGTGGACCGTTACTACGTGCAGCGTTAACGCCAATGGATGCGAGCACATGTTTGATGACGTGGCCGTTTTGAATGCCCGTTTCCTGGTCCAATTGTTTGCCGAGTTCGGCTGCGGCATCTTCAATCTGTTTAATTCCACGTTCGGTAAGATCTACTTTGACTCCTTCAGGCATGATCAGAGTGGCATAGACGCGATCACCTTCTACTGCGGGGAAGAATTGAAAAATAACCCTGCCGCTGAGAATGAGAGCTAATGCAATTATGAGCACAGCCATCGCAATTGACCATGTTAGCCAACGCCATTCCAGGCTCTTCATAAGCATTGGCTTATATATTTCGTTGGCAACATGCGCCAGACCATCAGAAAATCTACCCTGAATGGTAATCCAGGATTTGACCAGGCGGGTATTCTCAAACATATATCCACGGGTTTTTCTGTGCGCCAGGTGGGCTGGCAAGATTAATTGCGATTCCAGCAAGCTGAATATCAGACAGACAATAACTACCCAGCCAATCACCTGAAAAAAAGCGCCCATGCGGCCATCGACAATCAGGATTGGAAGAAAAGCAGCCATCGATGTGAGTACGCCGAATATCACCGGTACGCTGACTTCATATGTGCCTGATATTGCAGCGTGTCGCTTGCTCTCGGCGTTGGCTTCGTGTGCAAAGACGCGTTCGCCCACCACAATAGCGTCATCCACGACGATGCCGAGGACCAGAATAAAAGCCATTACCGTCAGAGAACTGATATTGATTCCTGCGGCAGGGAACATCCAGATAGCCCCAAGGATGGCAATGGGGATTCCTGCGGCAACCCACACGGCAACTTTAAAGCGCAAAAAAACTGTCAGGATGATAAATACCATAATCAGACCGGCGTAGGCGTTTTTAGTCAGCGCATTGATGCGGTGTTTCAGCGCTTCAGATTCATCAATCCAGACTGACAAAATGATACCTCTGGGTAAATTATTCTGCAGGTCGGCGACATATTTCTTAACACGATCTGCCGCTTTGATGATATCTTCATTGCCGACGCGATAGACGGTAACCATTACCGCATTATCGCCATCGAATATTGCATTCAGATAACCTTCCTGAAACTCATCCCTCACTGTGGCTATTTCACCCAGCGTCAGGCTGGTACCATCCGGGCGGGATATAATCACGATACTTTCATACTCATGGCCACGATAAGCCTGACCTTTGCTACGCAGAAGAATCTCGCCGCCATCTGACTTTATTGATCCCCCCGGCAGATCCAGTGAACTACGGCGAATCGCCTGAGCAACTTTATCCAGGGTCAGATTGTATTGTCGAAGCGTGTATTCGGAGACTTCGATCGAAATCTCGTAGGGACGTGCGTAATTGAGTACTACCTGAGATATTCCGTCCATGGCAGCCAGGTCATCCCTGATTCTCTCACCCAAAGCCTTGAGGGATAGATCATCCGAATTACCGGAAACTGCGACATGAATCACCTGGCCTTTAAATTCCAACATGGATACAAGGGGTTTTTCAGTCTCCTTGGGGAAGGTCGTTATGGCATCAATCTTGGCTTTGATTTCATTGAGCGTACGCGTGCTATCGGTTTCACCGTCCAACTCGATTATTGCAATACAGGAACCCTCGGTTGAGATAGTATTGATTTTGTCGATTCCCTGTATGCCCTCTATAGCTTCTTCGATGCGTATACATACGGCTTGTTCAACTTCTTCCGGTGCGGCACCGAGATAAGGTACCTGAATCCGGATAATATCAAGATCTATATTGGGAAATTCTTCCTGGTGCATGCTTGCCAGTGAGAGCAAGCCACCGGCCACAAAAATGGCCATCATCAGATTGGCAGCAACTGGATTATCGACAAACCAGGTTATGATTCGCTCCATTCTATGCGCCCTTGTGATCCTGCAGGATAGGTTTGACTTTCATGCCGTCTATCACGGTCTGAATAGGGGAGATATTGACCAATTCTCCAGGTTTTAGACCTGACTTTATTAGCACCTCATCCCGGTCAAATCGAAGCAATTCCACATCACGAAATCTGAGTCTGCTTTCGTCGTCAACAATGAGGACCTGATTACCGTTGCGCATTGCCGCCCTGGGAAGGGAGACGATGTTCTCCACCCAGCGCCCTTCGATTTCCGCATGGACAAACAAACCAATAGGCAACGGCGGTTGATCGCTGTTTTGACTACTTTCTACGCGGGCGATAACATTTATCATTCTGCTCTTCAAGTCAATTTCCGCTTCTGTCCGAACCAGACGACCCTGCCACTGATATTGTTTCCCAGCATAAAGAGTGCTGAGAATGACTTTGGGTGAGTCCTCCTCGGCAAATTCCCCCCGATGACCCAAAGGTAGATCAAGATAGGCCAGTTGCTTGTCCGCGATCGGCAATCGCACCTCAACGAAATCGCTAGCGTAGAGGGACGCAATCGATTGACCCCTGCTGATGAATTGGCCCAGATCAACTTTTTTATTTCTCACCAACCCGGTGAATGGGGCTCGCAGTTCAGTGCGCCAAAGGTTTCTTTGCGCCTGTACCAATGCTATTTCAGAATCTTGCAGAGCGGCTTCGGCAATACGCCGTGTGCGCAAGGCACTCTCTAGCTGAGATTGACTGGTGAGTTTGTTTTTCACCAGCTGCTGCAATCGTTGCAATTCAAAACGCGCATGTTCATCTTCTGCCCGTGTTATTTTTATTGCTACCTTACTTCTGTCTACTTTGCTTCTGTAGTCCCTGTCGTCAATTTGAAGCAGCACGTCACCTTCCTTGAAGTAACCGCCGGTTACGAGGTTGGGTGATATCCATTGAACTCTTCCGGATACTTCGGGAATTAGTTCACTCTGGGTTCGCGGAACGACGCTGCCTTGTGAACGAACTGTCAATTGCTGCCTGCCCGGATTTACTGTGAGTACTCGGATGGCAGTGGTAGATTCAGGTGTCTCAATCTGTTCCGGGACCGGCTTGGTGATCACCAGAGCATAGGATGACGCCAATGCGATGACAAGAACTATGACCGGTAGGCTGAACATCATGGTCTTTCGAAACATAAAACTAACTCCCCACAGATGCTTTGTCTCTGGCCATTGCATCGAGTAATTCAAGCACTTTGTCTCGAATCAAATTAAAGTGTTCTCTGGCGGCCCGGGCAGCTCCCTCCGCATCCCTGATGGCAATTGCTGCATCCAGCTGCTTCAGTATTTTGGTACGCTCTACTTCGTTCAGCTCAATCTGATCTCCCAGTCCTTCCATATGACCCATAAACTGTGTCTTCAAACCATTCCCAATCAGGCGTAGAACCAGATTGCCATTTACCACCAACAGGTAATCGCTCAATTCTTTTCCAAGAGCTCTCTGCTCATTCGCTGAAGTGACTGTGGACAGGATTTTGCCGACAATGCCTCGCATATGTTGCAGTTGGTCATCTGAAGCTTTTTCAATAGCGGTACGGATGGACATGGCTACGAGCGATCCGCCGACTTCAAACATTTGCTCAACCAGAACCGGATCAGGGATATCGTTGATCATGAGTATGTGACCGAGAACTTCCAGTGTTGCTTCCTCTATTGGAACGACTCGAACACCTCCCGGGTGAATCGCAGCGATACCCAGTTGTTCGAGTTTTTTAAGTGCTTCACGAACCGCACCGCGATTGGCAGCAAAACGACTCGCCAGGTCCCGCTCGGATGGCAGTCTTTCACCGGGTCTATATTGCCCGCGAAGTATCTCTTCCCGCAGCACATCCGAGATCTCTGCTGCCCGCGACAGGTTATTGTTTGGCATTATTATATGGATTCTGAATTACGTGGTAGTACCAAAATGGTTCGACCATGATGGTCTGACCAATTTGGTCCGACCAATTATATGGATTGAAGCGCATATTGCAAGCATAAATTTATGCACGGCAGTTCCGATAGAGTCAGCGGGAGCTGTGTTATTCTGGCTTGAAAATAAAATATCCTGGATTCTTAAATCAGAGAGTCCCCGGAGGTCACAAATAAGAAATGCTGAACCGACATCCATGGCGCAATCGAAACCAGAGTTGATAGCCCAGATCATTCTGGATGGATTTATTGACTACAGAAAGAAGTTTCATGCCATTACGCTGGCTGCCGAAGGCTACTTTGAGAAGGCTGAGTGGCGCGCTATTCAGGAACAATCAAAATACCGCATTGAGCTTTATGATGAATTCTCGCAGCGGGTTATCCGACAACTCGATGACAAATTTGCCAGAGAAGATTTCGAGATTGCAAATTGGGCTGAGGTGAAAGCCGTCTTCGTTGAACTGATCAGAAACAGGCCTGATTTCGAACTTGCAGAGACTGTTTTTAATACTATTTATCGAAAAATCTTTACAGATGCGGATGTCGACGAACAGCGTGTATTCGTCAGATCAGCAATCGATACGCCTATGGGTGATGTAGCAGCGATTACCAAACAATATATCGATGCTTCGGGGTTAGGAAATCTCTTCAAACAAGTGCTGCACGATTACAGCTTCAATGTTCCTTATGAGAATCTGGATCGGGACATCGATCAGGTAGTGACAGCGATTAAATCAGGTCTCGATCTGGATGCTGTCACCCATGCCCGAGTGGAAATGTTAAAGATGGTGTTTTACCGAAACAAAGGTGCGTACCTCATCGGTCGCCTGTTTCTGGATGAAACACCACTGCCTTTGGCTATTCCAATTCTGAATGATGAAACCAGGGGGCTATATATTGATACGGTAATCTGGAATGAAGACGACCTGAGTTTGATATTCAGCTTCACACGATCCTATTTTATGGTAGACACCGATCGCCCCTCTCTACTGATCAATTTTCTGCAGCAATTACTACCCGCCAAGAAGCTCTCAGAACTGTACAGTTCCATAGGCTTTTACAAGCATGGCAAAACAGAACTCTATCGTAGCTTCCTGGACCACCTGGCGAATTCAAGCGATCAGTTCGTTATTGCAGATGGCATAAAAGGCCTGGTGATGACGGTGTTTACGTTACCGTCTTATCAGGTCGTGTTTAAGGTAATTAAAGACAGGTTCTCCCCGACAAAAAAAATTACACGTCAGCAAGTCAGAGACAGTTACTACTTCGTCAAAACCCATGATCGGGTCGGTCGGATGGCAGATACGCAGGAGTTTTCGAATTTTGTTTTTCCGAAGCATAGATTTTCCAAAGAGTTGCTTGAGGAGCTACAGCGGGATGCCAGTTCCTCAATAAAGATAACGAATGACCAGATTGTTATTAAGCATCTGTATACCGAACGTTTGATGATTCCGTTAAATATCTATATCGATAATGTGGATGAAATCAGCATGCGTGAAGCCCTGGAGGAATACGGCAATGCCATAAAGCAGCTTGCCGCAGCTAATATTTTCCCCGGAGACATGCTGTTAAAGAACTTTGGTGTGACACGACATGGACGCGTCGTTTTTTATGATTACGATGAGATCTGCAATCTGACCGATGTAAATTTCCGGAACATCCCTGCGCCCAGGTATCCTGAAGACGAATTATCAGCGGAGCCCTGGTATAGCGTTGGACCAAGAGATGTGTTTCCGGAGGAGCTTGAGACCTTCCTCTTTCACAACCCGGAACTCAAGGCAATGTTCAGAGAACTACACGGTGATCTTTTTGCAGTTGAATATTGGCAGGGGTTGCAACAGCAGATCAGGAATCAGCAGGTCGTTGACGTATTCCCGTACCGTCGCAAGAAGCGCTTCGACCGAGATGCCGGATACGGATCCATGCACCAGGGATAAGCCCGGGTCCGACAGATTCTTCAATCCACTTTATAAAAGTCTGGTGACAACCAGATTGGATCATCCGCATCGGGAATTTCCGCAACGTCCGTTTCTACCCTGTACACTGTAAATCCCCTGTGCTCATAGTTGCCCAGTGCAGATGGATGATCCAGACAACAGGTGTGCAACCACACTCTTGAAGCACCCATTGCCCACGCTTGTTCGATGGTACGTGTGAGCAGATAGCTACCGAGTCCCTGACCGATAAATGCCTGCAGTAAGCCAAAGAATTTTATTTCAACGCCTGAATTGGATTGTTTCTCCAACTCAAAGTATCCGAAAGGAGTTCCGCTGATATAACCAATCCAGGTCTGGACAGCAGCAGAGTTGAGGTAGAGTTCCCAATCCCGGCGACGCCATGAAAGACGACTGTACCATCGCCAGGGTAATCCGACCGACATGAACAGGAAATGATTCAGGTCGGGATTGGGAATTTCAGCCCGCACGATCATCACATGAGCAGGCTCCGTTGGCGTCCTTACCAACTGATCGGGTGAAGTCATTTCAAGATAAGTAGTTGTGACGCGCTGCTTCATATATCGGAAGAGTTATTAGCCGGACCTTGTCTGTCCGTCAGACAGGTCGCTATATCAGAGAAATCCAGTGCTTTGTTTTGCTCGCACAATGTATCTTATCAAAGCAAACAGACTTTTCGTCGTATTATTTGCAATTTGTCGAACAAGTCAATTCCGTTGGCGTATAATTATATCCAGTACTGTAACCAGTTCTTTTCTCGACAAGAACGAATTATGTAATCATCAATCAGGTCTAATAATAACCAGAAGCTTGTCCGCAGTAGGTCAGTCTGTTCTCGGACGAGCTCCCAGGATAGTTGCAAACAGGTTAACGCCGGGAGGATACCATGAGTATTTTCAGCCACTATCAATCCAGATTCGAGGATGGCAAAGAGGAAGAGTACACACTCCAGGAATATCTGGAGATCTGCAAAAATGATCCGCATGCCTATGCTACGGCCGCTGAACGTTTACTAATGGCCATTGGTGAACCGGAACTGGTCGATACATCCAAAGATCTTCGTCTCAGTCGAATCTATTCAAACAAGGTAATAAAATGCTACCAGGAATTCCATGAGTTCTACGGCATGGAAGAGTGTATTGAACAGTTGGTTTCGTTCTTCAAACATGCGGCGCAAGGTTTGGAGGAGAAAAAACAGATTCTTTATCTGCTTGGTCCTGTCGGTGGTGGCAAGTCTTCTATCGCGGAGAGACTGAAGCGTCTGATGGAGACAGTTCCTTTTTACTCGTTGAAAGGCTCGCCTGTCCATGAATCCCCCCTATCGCTGTTTAATCCTCAGGAAGATGCTCAAATCCTGGAAGAAGAGTATGGAATTCCACTGAGATATGTGGAGACCATTATGTCTCCCTGGGCAGCCAAGCGGTTGGGTGAATATCACGGCGACATCACCCGTTTTAAGGTGGTGAAACAGAACCCGTCTATTCTCAATCAAATATGCATATCAAAAACAGAACCCGGTGATGAGAACAATCAGGATATCTCCTCGTTGGTGGGCAAAGTAGATATTCGCAAACTTGAAGAGTTCGAGCAGAGTGATCCCGATGCCTACAATTTCTCGGGTGGTTTGTGTAAATCGAACCAGGGCATTATGGAATTCGTAGAGATGTTCAAAGCGCCGATCAAGGTACTTCACCCACTCCTGACTGCATCACAGGAAGCAAACTATAACGGCACAGAAGCAATTGGTTCGATACCTTTCGACGGTATTGTGCTGGCGCACTCTAATGAAGCGGAGTGGCAAACTTTTAAAAATAACAAGAACAACGAGGCGTTTATAGATCGTATATACATAGTGAAAGTTCCGTATTGCCTGCAGGTATCGGAAGAGATACACATATATGAAAAATTGCTCCGTAACAGTTCGCTTAAAGGCGCACCCTGTGCTCCCGATACGTTGCGTATGCTGGCACAATTTGCCGTACTCTCCAGATTAAAAGAACCTGAAAATTCCAGCATCTACTCCAAAATGCGAATCTATGATGGTGAGAACCTGAAAGATATCGATCCCAAAGCCAAGTCCATCCAGGATTATATGGACGCAGCTGGAGTCGATGAGGGAATGGCTGGCCTATCTACTCGATTCTCTTTCAAGATTCTGTCCAAGGTCTTCAATTTTGACCCGAAAGAATTAGCCGCCAATCCTGTGCATCTGTTGTATGTGCTTGAGAAGCAGATTGACCAGGAACAATTTCCACCGGAAACGCGTGATCGATATTTGAACTTCCTGAAGGAGTTCATAACACCCAAATACATTGAATATATCGGCAAGGAAATTCAGACAGCGTACCTGGAATCCTATTCCCAATATGGTCAGAACATATTTGACAGATATGTCACTTATGCTGATCTGTGGATTCAGGATCAGGAATTCCGAAATCCTGAAACCGGGGAAATATTGGACCACATGGCCCTGAACGAGGATCTGGAAAAAATAGAGAAGCCTGCGGGCATCAGTAATCCCAAAGACTTCCGGCACGAAGTGGTTAATTTTGTGCTGCGCGCACGCGCTTTAAATGAGGGCAGAAATCCTGCCTGGAACAGTTATGAGAAACTGAAACTGGTGATTGAAAAAAACATGTTCTCCAGCACCGAAGATCTGTTACCGGTAATCTCGTTCAACGTCAAGTCATCCACAGATGACCAGACCAAACACCACGAGTTTGTGGAACGGCTCATGGCGCGTGGTTATACAGAGAGACAGGTTCGATTGCTGTCTGAATGGTATCTGAGGGTTCGCAAATCCCAGTAATAGAGTTGTATTAGCGAGACAAGAGTGTGGCCTTTCTAATCATTGATCGACGCTTGAATGGAAAACACAAGAGCGCAGTCAATCGGCAGCGATTTCTGCGTCGCTATCATGCACATATAAAAAAGGCTGTGACGGATACTTTATCAAAACGAGGCATCACCGACCTGGTGCATGGTGAAGAGATCAGTATCCCAAGAAAGGATATTTCTGAACCAATCTTTCGTCATGGCAACGGCGGTCGCCAGATACGTGTATTTCCCGGAAACAAGGAGTATACCAGGGGTGATAAATTCCATCGACCCTCTGGTGGAGGTGGTAGTGGTCCTGGCGATGCCAGTGATTCCGGTGAAGGGTTGGATGAATTTGTATTTGAGTTGACCCGGGAAGAGTTTCTTGAATATATATTTGAGGATCTGGAACTACCCAACCTGGTAAAGAAACAACTTCAAGAGACTGACTCATACAAGCTGATAAAAGGTGGTTATAGCAACGTAGGAATACCCGCACGTCTCAATGTAATACAGACTTTGCGAAGTGCTCAGGGACGTCGCATTGCGCTAGGCGGTGTGATGCGACAAAAAATAGTGAAACTTGAAGAGGAGCTGGTATCCCTGGAAAACCAGGCCGTTCGAAACGATAGTGATAGCCCCCTGGACCAAGCACAAGATCGTATCCGGGAAATCCGTGCTGAACTGGGGCGTCTGGAACGACGCCTGCATCATATTCCGTTTCTGGATGACTTCGATCTGAAATACAACAATGTAATCAGACAGCCGATGCCCACTACCAGCGCGGTGATGTTGTGTCTCATGGATGTTTCGGGATCCATGACACAAGACATCAAGGACATGGCCAAACGGTTTTATATGTTGCTCTATATGTTCCTGAAAAGAAATTACCAGAAAACTGAAGTGGTATTCATCAGGCATCATACCAGTGCAAAAGAGGTAGATGAGCAGGAATTTTTCTACTCCCGTGAGACAGGAGGTACGATTGTTTCCAGTGCTCTAAAACTCATGTACGAAATAGTGTGCAAGCGTTATCCTGCAAGTGATTGGAATATCTACGCCGCCCAGGCTTCCGATGGCGACAATTGGGCCGACGACTCACCGCTCTGTAGCGACCTGTTGCTCAACAAGATCCTACCGTTGGTTCAATTCTATGCCTATGTGGAGATTACACCCAGAGATCACCAGGCACTTTGGCGAGCATACGAGGGCATGGTGGATCTGTTTCCGGAGCAATTTGCCATGCAGCAGATTGAAACAATTCATGATATCTATCCTGTTTTCCATGATCTGTTTGAGAAAAAGACGCAATGACTGAGCGAAAACTGATCGCGGAAGGATCCGAGTGGACGTTCGAAAAACTGGACGAGTGCGAGCGAGAAATCGCACGGGTAGCTGCAGGCTATAACCTGGATACCTATCCGAATCAGATTGAAATAATCAGTGCGGAACAGATGATGGATGGCTATTCATCGACCGGAATGCCTGTTGGTTATCATCACTGGTCCTTTGGCAAGCAGTTTTTGTCCACCGAACAGAGGTACAGGCGCGGGCATATGGGCTTGGCCTATGAATTGGTAATCAATTCAAATCCCTGCATTTCATACCTGATGGAAGAAAATACCCTTGGTTTACAGACGTTGGTTATTGCGCATGCCTGTTTTGGTCATAACTCCTTCTTCAAGGGTAATTACCTCTTCAAGACCTGGACCGATGCCGGTGCCATCGTAAATTATCTGTTGTTCGCCAAACAATACATCGCTGACTGTGAAGAGCGTCATGGCGTTAAAGAAGTGGAATCCCTGCTGGACTCATGCCACGCATTGATGAACTACGGGGTAGATCGCTATCAACGCCCGGTGCCACTGTCTACAGAGAAGGAACTGAAACTTCAACAAGAACGTGAAGAGTATCTTCAACAGCAGGTTAATGATCTATGGCGCACTATTCCCAGGAAGGAAGAGGCGGTGGATAATGTCAAACGCCGTTTTCCGGAAGCACCCCAGGAAAATCTGCTCTACTTTATTGAAAAGAGCGCACCCAATTTGGAAGCATGGGAACGTGAGGTTGTTAGAATCGTGCGCAAGATCGCTCAGTATTTTTATCCCCAACGACAGACAAAAGTGATGAACGAAGGCTGGGCTACATTCTGGCATTACACTATCTTGAATAGGTTGTACGACGAAGGGCTGCTCAGTGACGGATTTATGTTTGAGTTTCTGTCCTCCCACACCAATGTCGTAATGCAACCTGGATTTGACTCACCCTACTTCAATGGTATTAATCCCTATGCGTTGGGATTTGCGATGTACGAAGACATCCGGCGGATCTGCGAATCACCAACGCCAGAGGACAGGTATTTCTTCCCCGATATTGCAGGTTCAGATTGGCTTGAAACGATTCATCATGCCATGCAGAACTATAAGGATGAAAGTTTTGTGTTGCAGTTTCTGTCACCCAAAGTTATTCGTGACCTCAAACTTTTCACCGTTCTGGATGATGATAATAGCACTGAAATAGAGGTGATCGACATCCATGACGAAACGGGCTATCAAGCAATTCGAGAAGAATTGGCCAATCACTATAATCTGAGTAAACAGGAACCGGATATTCAAATCTATGCGGTGGACATCACTGGTGACCGCTCGATGACACTGCGCCATATGCAACGGGATCGAATTCCATTACATACCGAAGACATGAAAGAAGTAATGAAACACCTGCACAAACTGTGGCGGTTCGATGTGAAACTTGAATCTATTCAGGATGACAAAGTGACCGCAAGGTATGAATGTAATGAGGAGGTGTTGAAGGAGGAACTGGTGGACTCGACTGCATGAGCCTCGTAAATAGCTACTACACAATATGTCCGGAAATTAGCCAATGGCCTTGAGATAAAAAGCCAGAGCCGGGATAATTCATCCTTGGAGAATTCTTCAAGCGGTAATTTTTCAGATTTGATCGTGAAGGCACAGATGTATTCATGAATGTGAAATCAATCCTTTACAAGGTCTATGAGCGCACTCTTTGGCGCCAGATTATGCATGGCCCAAACCCCCACCATATCGGCTTGATAGTAGATGGCAACAGACGTTTCGCCCGGATCAAGGGACTGGTATCAAATGAGGGTCACGTTGTAGGATCGGAGAAGCTGGAGGAGTTCCTGCGCTGGTGCTGGCGAATGGAAATCAAGATAGTCACGCTGTTCGGTTTTTCCACAGAAAATTATAAAAGGACAGACGGAGAAGTAGAGTTTTTAATGGACCTGATCCTGCAGAAGCTCAAGGATTTTCAGATCGACCCCGTTATCAAGGAACAGCGGGTCAAAATCCGGGTGATCGGAAGGCGTGAATATCTCTCTGATGAGATTAACCATGAAATTGACGCGGTCGAAAAACTTACCCGGGATCATGACCGTTTTCAGTTGAATATTGCCATAAGTTACGGCGGCAGAGCCGAGATCATCGATGCAGTCAAGAAGATAGCGTGTGAGATCGAGAATAAAAAAATCGGGGTAGACGATATTGATGAGGATCTGATGAGCCAATACCTCTACACAGAGGGTATTCCTGATCCGGATTTGATCATCAGAACCTCCGGCGAGCGGCGTCTGAGTGGATTTCTGTTATGGCAGAGCCATTATTCAGAACTGTATTTTTCCGAGGTTTATTGGCCAGCGTTTCGCAAGATCGATTTCTGGCGAGCAATTCGCACCTATCAACAGCGGGAACGACGTTTCGGCAAGTAACTCACAACTCGCGGTCCGGAATCTGCCGTGTGGGTGACTGAATATCAGCTGGCAACATGTCCAGGCGTTCGCGAAAGGATGAACATGAAAGACGAAAATCGAATACCTGTGATTATCGGTACAGGGCAATTAGTGGATCGGAACGCAACCATTGAAAGGTACCTTGAACCCCTGGAGATGCTGACGCGAACTGCACAGAGCGCGGCTGAAGATGCCGGTGCGGGACCCAAGCTGCTGCAGGAGTTGGATACCATCGCTCTGGTCGGAATTGTAGGCTGGCATCCACAGAATGCACCACGACTGTTAGGGGAAAAGCTGGGCGCCCACCCGGCTAAAGAATTTACCACCGGAACCGGCGGGCAGATGGGAGTCAGCCTGACGAATCTGGTTGCCAGCAGAATTGTCGAAGGGGAGAGTGCATTGGCCCTGGTAGGTGGCAGCAATAATTTAAAAGTATTGATGCAAGCAATCGGTGAAAAAGTCCGATTGCCCTGGGTCAGAGGGGGGCAAGGGCAAGCTGAATTGGTTGATGGAGACGAGGCCGGAACCAACGAGCTTGAAGAAGAATATGGCATGAAGATGCCACCCGACGTGTATCCCCTCTTCGAAAATGCCTTGCGTGCAAAGCTGGGGTTGAACATCGAAGCTCACCGGAAAAGAATGGGAGATCTGTTTGCGCGGTTTACCCGGGTTGCAGTCAATAATCCCTATGCCTGGTTCCCCCTGGAACGCTCGTCGGCTGAACTTACAAAGGTCACAGATACAAACCGCATGATTTCGTGGCCATATACCAAGTATCTGAATGCCATTCTCAATACAGAGCAGGCCGCATCCCTGCTTGTTTGTTCTGTGGCGAAAGCGCGATCACTGGGTATCCCTGAAAGTAAATGGGTTTATTGGTGGGGTGGTGCAAAAAGTCAGGAAAAAGCCTGGTGGACCAGTGAAAGACCCGATTTTGCTGCCTGCCCGGCCATGCAAGATACCATGACCAGTACCCTTGCGAACGCCGGTGTCGATGTGAGTGAAATAGACCATATAGACTTCTATAGTTGTTTCCCGGTGGCCGTCGAAATGGCATGTGAAGTGCTGGGTCTTGACATCGCCGATCCCAGAGGTTTCACAGTAACCGGTGGATTGCCCTATGCCGGTGGTCCTGCCAGTGCTTATACATTGCACTCTCTGGCAACCATGGTGGGCAGACTGCGGGATAATCCTGGCGACAAGGGTCTGGTGACAGGTAATGGCTGGTATCTGACCAAACACTCCGCAGCAGTGCTTTCGTCCGCGCCCAAAACCGGCGCATTGCCAGGATCGCGGCTGCTTGACAAGTTACCATCGGCAGATATGCCAACTGCACCGATTGCTGTTGCCGATGCACCCACTGGTGAAGGTGTAATCGAAACCTATACAGTTGCCTACGGACGGGACGGTAAACCAGATCGGGGCATAGTGCTTGGAAGAACTACCGGTGGACAGAGATTTCTGGCCAATACGCCGGGCGATCCGTCCATGCTGGAAGAATTCGTTCTGCAAGAGAGGGTTGGGCAAACAGGACGACTTCGCCACCAGGATGGCATGCTGGTATTTGAGCTTGGCTGACAGCATCAACTACGAGGGGAAATTGGAATGAACATATTACGCTGCACGCTGTTACCGGTCTATGGTCCGATCCTTGCCTTCCTTATCGGTTGCGAAAGCGATGTGACCCCGATCATCGAATGCGAGCCGGGTGATGGATTGATACCTGTGTGCGGATTTCAGAATCCGGAGGACCTGGCACAGGTACCGGGTTCTGACTGGATAATTGTCAGCCAATTCGGCCTGATGGATGGTTCAAGACCGGGTAATCTGGCTCTCTTCGATCTCAAGCAGGAAACATTGCAGGTTGTTTTCCCTGCAGAGCTTCCCATAATTACACCTGGATGGGGAGCAGCAGATTGCCAGATGCCAGGCAAGGAATTTGCTCCGCATGGGCTAGATCTTGCCCGGCTCAGCGATGGTCGACTAAGACTGCTGGTAGTCAATCATGGCGGACGGGAATCAGTGGAATTCTTTGAGGTACAGAATGTTTCGCCCCAACCTGCAGTCATCTGGCGAGGCTGCGTGGTTGGCCCGGAAGATGCGTACTTTAACGATCTGGTGAATTTATCGGATGGTGGATTTCTGGTCACTCACATGATGCCAAAAAGCGCTCAGTTCTCGGAACTGTTGAAGGGAGTATTGGGTTTCGATACCGGGTACGTCATGCGATGGTCGCCCGGCGGTGGTTTTACCAGGGTCGCGGGTACCGATGGTCCATTCCCGAACGGCATTGAAGTATCAGCGGATGAAAAAGTGATTTACCTCAATATGTATATGGCAGATGAGGTGCGTAAGATAAGGCTATCCGATGGCGAACTACTGGCAAAAGCTGATGTGGCAAGTCCGGACAATATAACCTGGGCATCTGCAGAGCGTTTGTTGGTGGCGTCACACACGGATAGCTTAATAGAAATGTTAGCCTGCCAGGATCTGGAGCAGGGGGCATGTGGATTTAGCTTTGAAATAGTTGCCCTGGATCCGGATACCATGGAACGTACCACGGTCCTTAGCCACCGCGGCGCGCCGATGGGAGCAGCCACGGTGGCGTTGCAAATAGGAACGCGCATCTATATGGGATCATTTGCGGGTGATCGTATTGTGTATACCGATCTTGAGGTGGACCCTTAGGTAACATTGTAAAGAGGAGGTCCGACTTTACCGAGCTGCCTCAGCATACACATTGTCCGCGTC
This sequence comes from Gammaproteobacteria bacterium, assembly GCA_030123805.1. Classification (GTDB taxonomy): domain Bacteria; phylum Pseudomonadota; class Gammaproteobacteria; order Pseudomonadales; family Azotimanducaceae; genus JASJXV01. The sequence goes on along the minus strand of JASJXV010000025.1, from coordinate 3,920 downwards.
TTTGCTGAACTGTTCTAACAGGAACCGTTCCTGGGGCTTCTCGGATGCGGTTTTCGGAATTTCATCCACAACCTGCAGATAACTCGGCACAAAATTTGATTCAAGACCCCGTCGACAAGCTGCATATATAGCGTTCGCGGAGAATTCTTCGCCACTTGCAAGAACAATAGCTGCGACCACATCCTTCTCACCGGGGGCGCCAGAAGCAGCGTCTATACCGTATACAAATACGTCTGCAACAGCGGCGTGTTCGGCAATCACTTTTTCGACAAAACCGGTGTTGACGAAGTCGCCATTGTGTCGAATACCGCCGCCCTTGCGGTAGCCAAAGAACAACCAGCCCTCGGTATCGCGGTAGCCCATATCGCCGCTGCGCAGCCAACCGCCTCGGGTTTTATCGCGGGATGCTTCAGGATTTTTGTAGTACTCAACTTGCGCTGACTCCCCGGTCTCGGGTCTTGAACAGATTTCACCCATCTCGCCCGGGGGGCATTCGTTATCATCTTCATCGAGAATTTTCATATCCAGTTCCGGCCCCGGCTTACCAAATGATCCAATGGGACCTTCGCCTATTGGTTTATAAGCAAGGCCACCCTCTACCGCACCATACCACTCAAATATTTTCAGATTGAAACGTTTCTCGAATGACTCCCAGATAGCGCTAGGCATGCCTGCACTTGCAACCAAACGGACCGGATTATCACCATCATCAGGTCGGCTTGGCTCACTGTAGATGGCTGTTGCCATACCACCCAACAGGGAAAAGGTGGTGCAACCATGCAGACGGCAGACATCCAATAGTCTGGATTTGGTGAAACGGCGACTGAAGACACCCCTTAGCCCCATGCTGAGAGAAGGTCCCAGAGTCACTGCCTGCGCATTGCCGTGAGTTAGGGATAGTCCGGTATAGGGACGATCTTCCTGGGTATACCCGAACAACATACCCAACATCACAAAGGCACCGAAGCGGGCATTCTCCATCACCACACCCTTGGGATTACCGGTAGTTCCAGAAGTAAAAATGATTTGCAATGGATCACGGGGATCTTGCAGACGAATGTCTACTGTAGCTACGGGTTTGTCTAAAACTTCGTTCAGAGATCTTGTCCCTGCGAGTGCCGAAGCATCGATTGTCCCTGATTCAGCTCCCGAGTCCAGTACCAGAATCCATTCCAATGCGGGTAATAGGGATTTGATCTCGTTCAGGGCGTCAATGCAATAGTCTGCGCAGATGATCCCTTTGCATTCAGAGTTCTGGAGAAAATAGGCGAGTTTTTCACCTTTCGTGCGCGGATCTATTGGTACAAATACACAAGCTGTTATTGATGCGGCTGCCATCACCTCGACAAATTCCGGGTGATTACGCATCATTAGGCCGAAGCATTCTCCCCGCTTCAGACCCAATTGTATGAGCGTGGCAGCAATTTGATTGGCATTCACGGCCAGATCCGCGTACGTGCGTACCTCATCTGGAGTGGCGCCCCCATCCAGGCTCAGATGTTCGAAAGTCAATACATCGAAATCCGGTTTTTGATCTGCACGAATTCTAAGCAGGTCCGCCAGCAACATTTCGTTAGGTTCACGCATGGTTTTACTCCTGTGTGTTTGTTCCGGGGCTGGTTGCTTATAGTTCTTGATTCGGGTTGAGTATTGTAGACTTAAGGCGGGAAGTCACCCACTTTAAGTGTGAAAAACACTGCCATTTGATGTAGATCATTCTTTTTCACACGCAGGTTCAGTGCTGATTCGGGTTTGGGTTTGAATTTGGAGAGTGTGCACTTTGAGTTTATGCTAGACTTTTCCGTCTGATTGTACAATGGCTATGCAGAATCGCCTTTCTTGACCAGGAGGAATAAATAATGACCAAAGGTGGATGTTTGTGTGGTGCTTATCAGTTTGAAGTGGATGGTGACTTCACACAGATGACGGATTGTTTTTGTTCCATGTGCAGAAAAGCACATGGTGCGGCTTTCGCCACGTTTGTTGGTTGTCAGGCCGGTGACTTTAAACTCATACAGGGGGAGGACCTGGTGAGCCAGTACCAGTCCTCTGATCAGGGTGTCAGATCGTTTTGCAGTAAGTGTGGCTCAAATCTTCCCATGACGGTGGGCGATCAGATATATATCCCCGCTGGAATTCTCGATGGCGATCCTGGTGTGCGAACCAGTGCACACATGTTTGTATCGTCCAAGGCGGATTGGGTGGAGATTACCGACGATGCGGCTCAATATGAAGGTTATCCAGAATAGTATTTTCGCAGCAGGTTGACTCTGTTAGATTGGTGGAAAATAAATCCATAGCCATCTTGGAAAAGGTATTGTGGCATTTTGTAAGTCATTTACCGTGACCGGTATTTATGCAGAGGAAAGACACCATGGCATCAGATAAAAAAACTATGCAGTCAGAGCATCCTATCGATGCCAGGTATCGAGCCTGGAGTCCTGAATCCTCTCAATTGAGCAAACGTGCCTGCGAGGTATTTCCCGGAGGAGACACTCGCGCCAGTGCGCACTATGCACCCTATCCACTGACGATACAAAGAGGAGAAGGGTGTTACCTTTATGATGTTGATGGCCATCAGATCCTCGACTTTATGAATAACTTCACCTCGCTGATCCATGGCCACGGAAATGCGAGGGTAGTGGACGCTGTGTCGAAACAGGCTGTAATTGGCACTGCGTATGCAGCTCCCAGTCAGAATCAGATTGAACTGGCCGAATTAATCGTCGCTCGGGTTGGCTCCATTGATCAGTTGAGATTCTGTAGTTCCGGTACTGAAGCCACACTAATGGCTATCCGGTGCGCCAGGGCTTTCACGGCAAAGCAGAAGATTATGAAGATGGAGGGTGGCTATCACGGCAGCTATGAACTGGCAGAGGTCAGCCTGATCCCGGTGCCTGAATTTCGGGGCGAATTGGAGCGACCCAATTCGCTGCCGGTAGACGGTAGTTTTCCGGATAGCGTGCTGCAGGACACCATCGTTTGTCCATACAACGAACCTGAGTTAGCAAAACAGCTCATTGAGGAAAATGCTGATACTTTGGCTGCTGTTATTATCGAACCCCTATTGGGATCGATGGGGATGATTCCGGCTAACAAACGATTTCTGGAGACCCTGCGAGAGACGACCGAAAAAAATGGTGTGGTGCTCATTTTCGATGAAGTGATCAGTCTGCGCCTGAGCGGTGGTGGCGCCCAGGAGATTTACGGGATTAAGCCGGATCTGACCTGTATGGGGAAAATCATCGGCGGGGGCTTGCCGGTAGGAAGTGTCGGTGGCAAACGTGAATTAATGCAGGTGTTCAATCCGACCAATCCCGAGAGAGTATTTCATGCCAGTACCTTTAGTGGCAATGCCTTGACCATGGCGGCAGGACTTGCTGCCATGACGCTCTATACGCCGTCGGAAGCAGAGCGGCTTAACCGACTTGGCGATATGCTGCGCCGCGGATTTGACCAGGCGTTGCAGCAAAGTGGAATTCGTGGTCATGCGACTGGATTGGGATCGCTGGTAAATCTGCATTTGACTGACAAACCTCTGCATGATTCCCGTGATGCCATGGAGGGAATGCTTGGTGCCGGGCACATTGGACGGTTATTGCATTTATGTATGCTGCAAAGAGGTGTGATGTCAGCCAGCCGACTGATGTATTGCATCTCAACCCCGATGACCGAGACCGAGATCAACATCGCCATCACAGCCTTGAGTGAATCCCTGTCGGAGCTACGCCCGTACATTGAAACAGAACGACCAGGGTTGTTGATCTAACCACTCGGCCCTTGATCCGGGAATCACGGATTATGCGTACCACAGTCACTCCGAAGGTGCTGCATACACCACTGCTGCTGATTGCTTTTCCCAGAGTTTTTCTTCCCTTTTCGCTACCCATAGTTGCCAAGAATATGGGTGCGTCCGCGGT
>JASJXV010000219.1 GCA_030123805.1 Gammaproteobacteria bacterium | reverse complement strand
CGAGAGTACGAAAAGAATCCAGTATGCGTTGCGCCCTGACTACCCCGGATGCCTCTCCCTTGCTGGAAAGCAGGGTATCGCACCAGGTGATGAGTGTTTTGGCATCGGCCGCGGTATCGTCCCCGGGACCAAATAATCCCAGGCTCCGCTCGGAGAAGGAGGATAATAAATCCTGTAACAGGCTGAGGCGGCTCATGGTATACACCTCATCGGGGAACCTGTTTTCCAGATAAACAGTTTAGCTAGCATTAACCAGGTCTCCCAGTGGCTTACGACACAACATCATAGTGCGGATGAAAGCACGAAATTGCTTGCGCTACCACTAATTGTAGTCAAGTTGCAGACCGGATATTGAAAAATTATAGATCAGGTTTAGTAAGGATTGACTGTAGCAGCAGGCTAATTCGAGAGCTGAACCCGGTTTCCAGAATATTACCGGTAACTGACGTCACCGAAGTTCGCTTTTTGAAAAGAATAGTGGAATACTTGATCGGAGCAGTCATAGCTTAACTTCCCGACAGTTGCATAAATATCGCGTTGGATATCCAGTTAACCTTTATACCTAAAGGCTTTAAAAGCAAAAACCCGGTGGTAGCTGGAGTTCACCTCAGGTGAGTTCCAGCAGGCACTAAAATAAACCCGTTTTGAAGGCTCCTGACAATAAAAAACGGTCCCCGAAATGGTAAAATTGGAGGTTACTACAGCCTTTCAATAAACCAACGGAAACCGTTCGCATGAAGTGTAGCAAAGCCAGCATATATCGTAAAACCCATCGCATCCCAGAGATCCGTTTCGAGGATCAGCGCCTGACCTCGTTCGCCGGATTAATTCTGTTCCAGTCATTGTTCACGCGCATTGGGTTGAAGAAAAAACTCTCGAACTGTTTTCAATATTTGAAGGTCAGTCCGATTTTTAGTCATGATTTCACGGTCATGCTATTGATTGTTCATCTGCTGCTGGGTTATCGGCAACTTCAGGACATACGCTACTATCGGGATGATCCGGTGGTGCGTCGCCTGCTGGGCGTCAAGCGCCTGCCCGATGTGGCCACTCTAAGCCGCAGCCTGGCGGGGATGGATGCACGGAGCGTGGAAAAGCTGCGCCGACTCAACCGCCAACAGGTATTGCAGCGCATTGAGGATCTGGGATTGGCCCGTATCACGCTCGACTTTGACGGCTCGGTGCGGTCGGATACAATCGCAGGAAGAAAGGGCAACGCAGCTATTATCCGCTGTTTTGTACCATCGCCCAGACCGGCCAGGCGCTTGATGTCTGGCACCGACCGGGTAACGTGCACGATTCCAATGGCGCCGAGGCCTTTATTCTGGCCTGTATCCACGAAATCCGGGCCATAGCGCCGCGGGCCATCATCGAAGTGCGGATGGACAGCGCTTTCTTTTCGGATGCGATCATTGGCCGACTGGAAAACGAGGGAGTTGAGTTCACCATCAGTGTGCCTTTCGAGCGATTCGCTAAACTGAAGTGTATCGTAGAGGGACGTAAACGCTGGCGCCACCTGGATCAGCGGCGCCACTTTTTCGAAATGCGATGGAAGCCCAATAGCTGGCAAAGAAAACAACGGTTTGTTTTCATTCGTACCCGCAACCGTAAACAGCACAAAGAGCCGCTGCAACTGGATATGTTCATTCCTTATGAGTATGGCTATGACTTCAAGGTCATCGTCACCAACAAATGCCTTAGCGCCAAAAAGGCGTTGGCCTTTCACAATGGTCGCGGTAGCCAGGAAGGTATTTTCGCCGAGTTGAAATCGCAGGCGCAGATGGACTACATTCCAACCCGTCGTCAGGCCGGTAACCAGGTTTACCTACTCGCGGCCATGCTGGCGCATAACCTCAGTCGGGAAATGCAGATGGTGGCTAATAACCGGCAACGTGGTACCACCGAGAAACGTGCGCCATTGTGGCAGTTCATCCAGCTCGGTACGTTACGACGTAAACTGATTCAACGCGCCGGTCGGTTGACCAGGCCTCAACGAAAACTCACGTTGACGATGAGCGCAAATACGACCGTGAAATCAGAGTTGTTGCATTACCTGAACGCGCTTAATCAAGCAACATGAATTCGATTTGGCCAGAATTTATGCAATGATTGGGTTAACTGTCACCTTAACTGCACCTTAATGGTCGATAGCGCCCTAGAAGCGATGGGTATAGCTTAAGGCACCAAACTCGTTTCGTTCGTTAATAACATCCGTATTTGAACTTATGGATGATATTTGAAAAACAAAAGCATTGTTCCCAATACTCCACACGACACCTGCAGCAACCTGGTCTTGAATATGCTCAAGAGGGAGGGAGTGGCTATCTTTGAAAGTGTTGCCATCGATTAAGATATCGTTAAATATCACGCCTCCCCGTGCTCCTAAAAATAAATAGAAGTCATCATCGGGAGTTAAAGCAAGTGGATTGACCTGTCTATCCACCTGTAACGAAAAAGCTGGAAAGCTATGCCGCAGATTTGTGCCCCATCTTATGGCAAGCCCCGCTTTGGTTGCGGATTCAAGATTGCCAATACCTGCTCCCCATAATCCAAGAATATCAAATTGCTTCCCCTTGCCAGCGGAGCGATAGAGGGTCCAGATTCGCTGGACTTCGACCTTGAAGATAGGTTCATTTTCGATTTGATTGTCCCAACCTTTCGGTTCGTCGGCACCCAACAGCTCGTGTATTAAAGTTTGTGACTGCTCAGCGAGGGTAATAGGACCCACAGCCCCCAGGTACAAGGAAAGCTGATCAGCTACGCGGTCATCCCATGCATACAGAGTGCATTGCCAGGCTAACAAACCAGCGTAGGGAAGATCGTCAATTATTAATTCCGATGCCGAGAGATCTTCCGGTGTTTGCATCCGTTGGAAAAACATATGAGCAACACCCCGTTGTTTGTTTTCCATGGTGCTAACGTAAAGGTCTTTGGCTAGCCAATGCAGCCAATTGGGCAGATTGTCATTGTTGAACTCTTTGAAGGGGCCTTCCCCAAAGGTAATTCCCATGCCATTGGTGTAGCCGTTATCATCTCCAACAAAGAGGTCATTTTCGAAGGTAAAGGTAAAAAATTCTGGTACTTGATCATCCGCCTCGGCATTTGCGAAATGCAATAGGAAGACAGTCAAAACGATATGCAAACACTGATGGATAGACGTGATGCGGAAGCACATATATTCCTCTTGCCGTAATGTATGTTTTATAAGCAAT
>JASJXV010000218.1 GCA_030123805.1 Gammaproteobacteria bacterium | reverse complement strand
GACCCCCAACGTTCTCTTTTACCGGTTGCCAAGCACACGCTTCCAGAATCCCAGCATGTCGTCGCGAAACAGCTTTGCTTCACCTTCTGCGCTGCCGATTCTCGCGCCTGTCACGCCATAGCCAGCCTTGACTGCATATACCATGACGTCCCTGTCCACCAGTGCAGGATCGGGTGCGTCACCCGTTGGATGAATCATTGCACCATTGTTATCGATGTAAGTGATTGGGGCAGCCGGTGCCACAGCAGCATCGGGGATAAGAGTTACTGGTGTGTCTCGGTCGAAGCTGTGTTGTGCGCCGCCAATCAGCCGCATGCTGGCATCACCCCCACTCAACCGAATGGCGTGGCAATGTCCCTGCACCTGCATGGGTGAGCACCATTCATCCGCATCGCCCATCAGTACGCGAACTTCAGTAGTTCCCACGCCTGGATCCAGGAATTGCTGGCCGCACCAGGGATAAGCCGCAAGTACTGCGGCAAGGCTCTGGTCTGCGCCAACGACTGCTGCCGCAAAACACCGGGTGGCAGCGATCATGACAGCAGAACCACCACGGCTGTGCCCTTGAGCGCCAATCCGCGATGGATCGATTTCCGGAAGTTTGGAAAGCGTTGAGTATGCAGCGAGAACATCGTAGGCGCTGGCGGCGAATGAAAACTGCGTCTGATTGGCGACCGTTGAAGTCACTGCCCTGGCGCCGAAACAATCCAGCACAAATGTAGCGAATCCCGCTGCATTGAGTGTTTCAGCATGGGAGACGTGGGAGGGTGCCACCCCAAGACTCCCGGGAATGATCATGATAAGCGGTACGGGATTGCTCGTCCCGGGAGGCAGAAACAGCTTGCCGTCCAGTGTGATGGCAGGCATATCCCCGGGAGCATTGAGTACCTGGAAGTAATTGACCGGCGATGCTGATGGAATGTCGATGTTGATTCCCCGACTGCCGTTGGCAAAGATGATCTCCTGATCGCGGAAGCGACCACTGATAGTGGTCTCATTACTGGTCATATTTCGTATACCTCACTTGAAACGTTAGAGTTCATTAGCCACTGTTATAGATCGAGTCTGACCAGCTCCCGTATGATCTTTGGCCATACCACTTGCGATTATCGTTTTAGCTTCATGAGCCAGCCAAACTATCTAACAGGAATTCTTAAAGGATGGAAAGGCAATTCTTTTGTTCTATACTCAATAATCATAAACTGGCTATCCTTGTTTCGACCACTAGTGTTAATAATTTCGAGGGGACTCAAATAATGAGCATCGCCTTTCCTGATCCGAAGATCTATCCAACCAACGATATCAGTATGGAAGTATATGAGCAGGGAGAAGGGTTTCCCGTAATCCTGGCTCATGGGTTTCCCGAACATGCATACTCCTGGCGATTTCAAATACCGGTGTTGGCGAAAGCTGGATACCGGGTAATAGCTCCTAACCAAAGAGGTTACGGTGCCACAGACAAACCTGAGCCAGTAGAAGCTTATGCTATCAAGAACCTGTGTGGGGACATGGCGGGATTGCTGGATACCCTTGAAATTGAACAGGCGATATTCATCGGTCACGACTGGGGTGGGCCGGTCGTATGGAATATGCCGCTTCTGTATCCGGACAGAGTGTCCGGTGTAGTCAGCTTGAGTGTTCCTTTCTCTCCACGCGGCGATTTTGAACCCATAGCCGCGCTGGAACAGCTGTTCGGTCCGAATCACTATATAGTGCACTTTAACCGGCAGCCCGGCGTCGCCGATGCGGCGTTTGACGCAAATACACAACGTTTCCTCAGTAATATCTTCCGTCATCCTGTACCAGTTGATCAGGCTACCGTGACGCCGGACGAACAACCCAGTTTCAATGTATCGCTGATGGATGCACTCGATGCGGAGGATCCACCGGGTGAACCTCTGATGTCTGAAGAGGAACTGGATGTATTTGTCGAGGCATTCAATAAGGGAGGATTCAGAGGACCTGTCAACTGGTATAGGAACATCACCAGAAACTGGGAGGCATCAGCCAATAATCCTCGGACTCGGATAGAAGTGCCCTGTGGAATGATTTACGGTGCTTATGACGTTGTTCCACATGGGGGCGATGTATCAGAGTATGTTCCGAATTTGGAGACGATTACTCTGGATTGCGGCCACTGGATTCAGCAGGAAAAACCTGACGAGGTAAATGCTTTTCTGTTGGATTGGTTGCAGCGCAACGCACCTGTTGGTTAGCGAATGTTGGAAGGATCAGGGACTGCATCATGACCGCTATAGCAATGGATTTACCTGAAGATGTGATTGATGGTACCAATGAGATACTCAATCGGACTATTGCCCAACGACTTATAAAAGGTAACACAGACTTGTAGTTTGCGGCAGATTCAATCCGGTTCGGCCACAAACACAGGGATCGTGCGAGAGGTTTTGCTCTGGTATTCCTCGTAGGGCGGAAAAGCCTTCACAGCAAGTCCCCAGACACGTTCCCTCTCTGCCGTGTCCTCTACCTCACGTACACGCATTTTGGAGACCTCGGTTGCGTCGCGTATCTCAACATTTGCATTAGCACGAAGGTTATGCACCCAGACTGGATTTTTTGGGGCTCCACCCTTTGAACCGATTAGAACGTAATTATCGCCATCCTTTACACGCATGAGCGGTGTTTTCCGAATCGCGCCGGTCTTGTTTCCTGTGTGTGTTACGATAATGCAGGGTAATCCGGTATCCAGCAGGGTGAGACCCTTTGTCCCACCGCTGCCCTCGTAGAGTTCCACCTGGTCGCGTACCCATTTGACGGGTGTGGGGAGGTAGTTGGCCATATCGTTTCCTCGAATTGTGTGAATGATTAGACTATATCAAGATTCAGACTTATTTGCTTTTAAAGCCCTCAGGCAACTAACTTAAATGTAGTAAAATAGTCACTACATGAATGCAGCGAGAGGAAAATGGTTGATCTACGTCGGGACACAATAGCCGAAGCCGATTACCTCCCATTAGACGCAGGTTGGGATGCCCGGCTAGAGGGTAAGCGAATAAACGAAAATCCATGGGCCGTTAATAATTGGAAGCACTATGACTGGGAAAAAGGCTGGATAATGGCAGACGAATCCGATGCAGCTGTACCGACGGATAATCCTTTGTAGTCAGAGTAAAAACTAATCCGAGATGTTTGAGGAGTATAGGGTCAGGTCCTTGCCTTTTGCTATTCCCTATTTTCAACTAAATCGTAACTAGCAAAAG
>JASJXV010000110.1 GCA_030123805.1 Gammaproteobacteria bacterium | reverse complement strand
ACCCGGTTTGACGTTGGGTGCCACCTTGACTCGTCCTTGAAAATCGCTGACGTCATTGAATATCCTGATCAGGTCATCATCCTTTACACCTCTGGCTGCAGCGTCATCAGAATTTACCATCACGTTTGGGGAACCGCGATGCGTGCCAAGCACTGTTTCATTGAAGTGATTCATGGAATGCACTGACCAGCGATTGTGTCCTGAAGTCATACCCAGTGGATAATCGCCCCCCATGGCTGGATTTGGCTTATGCGTGGGAAGCGCTTCATTGGCTTCCAGAAACCAGGGGTGGTCAATGTAGAACTGAGCCCTGCGACAGTAGGTAGGGAAGGGATGTCCAATTTCAACATGTTTTTTGAAAGGGGTGATGACATCATCCGCTTCCAGTGTGGTCGCCTGACCCAATGCGTGAGGCATCATGCCCATGTCTGTAAATCGGACGAATCCGGTATCGCGTAATTTCTCCAGTGTCAGGCCTTCGGGAACGGTACCGGCCAGAGCGGAATCCCGAACCTGTTCATCCAGCACTGTTGCATAATCCTTGTAATATCCATTCAGCGTGTAGGCAGCCACGAGCTCAGCATATTTTCTGGTGTGACCGGTTGGATCGTCATAACTTTCCAGGCCACGTGCCTCGGCTCGTTCTGCTATTTTACCCAGCAGTGCCTGAAAGATGTCCCACTCGTTCATGGACTCTCCTGCCGGTTCGACTACTTGATCGGCGAGTGTCAGATTGGCCACATAAGGCGAAGGAATAGCGAAGGCGGCTTTTTCATAGTGCTGGGCAGCGGGTAAGAAGTAGTCTGACTGCTGTACAGTCTTGGTCATTTTGAAATCTATCGTTACGATTGTCTTGAGCTTTGACCAGAGCTTCTCCAGGGCCTTTTGACCACCCCGGGTTCGGCGCATGGTGTTGCCGCCGCACTCGATTAAAATTTGTGGCACCTCATCCTTGCCGGGATGGTCCAGGCCGTCCCACCAACCTTTGTCCAAAGCCTCCTGCATATATTCATCAAAAGTACGCGGCAGGCTAGGATCACTCCATTCCCGGTTGTTCCATCGGTCACCGTATTCGGCATGATAGTACCACCAGAATACGGGGGCCGATTCGGCCGGTTGAGGGGGTTTCTTGCCCGCAGCCAATGCCAACTGCCCTGCCAGGCCCCGTGCTCCCCTGGTTATATCCGTCATAGCCAGCTCAGTGGTAAGGGTTGGATCAACTGACTTCAGCATGGCAATCGCATCATCCCGATTGGTCATAATCTGTTCAGCTGCCTGAGCGCCAGGTTTCGTTTTCATCATTGCAATCTGTGCACCGTCATGCAGACCGGTTCCCCAGGTCCTGATACCGGTACCCTTTTTGCCCCAATTCCCGCTTGCCGCCAGCACCAGGCACATTGCACGTTCAATGAGATCGCCATGGTACATCTTGCAAGCGTTCATGCCATGAATGATATTGGTGCGTTTAGTGGCGATCATTCTTGCCAGCATTCTTACCGTATCCGGATGCACGCCGGTAATTTGCTGCTGCAGTTCCGGTGTGTATTGCTGGTTCAGGTGGTCCTGCAAGAGAGTACATACCGGCTGGACTTCAACCTGATTTCCTTCTGCAAGGGTTACCTTAAAGTTACCGAACAGGGCTATCTCGACACCATCGAGCTTAATGTTACCCCGATCAGCTGCGATCAGGCCGTTTTCAGGGTGCCATTGATAAAGCTGTTGTTCCTCGCCACCGGGATCGATATCGGCTTGCCTCAGATACCTTTTTGTATCAGTCCTGACCAACAGCGTAAGGTCTGTCTGCTCTCGGATGAACTCCCAATGTGCAATATCCTCGGCAAACATCACCTGCACAAGGGATAGGGCAAGAGCGGCATCACTGGCCCCTTCGACGGTTATCTGATAATCAGCATGGGTGTGAGAAGGATTGATATCAGGGGAAATATTGACTATGTGTGCACCGTTGTACCGGGCTTCCGAGAAGAAATGATAGAATGGAATTCGCGTAAAAACCGGATTGGAATGCCAGAACAGGAGTAGTTCTGAGTGAAACCAGTCATCTGCTGATCCCTCAATATGCCCCTTGCCAAACGTCGCATACACACCTGAATTGAAATCGCCGATGACGGCGTTTAGATCCAGTTGAAAGCCTCCCAGTACGCCGTAGAATCGGCCCGTTGGTCCTCCGACTATGGATTCCGGATTATTTTCCCGGACAATAGATCGCGGACCCTGTTCCTCTATAGCATCCAGCATGGAATCGGCTATTTCTGTCAGGGCGGTATCCCAGGAAATTCGATCCCACTTTCCCTCGCCCCGTTCACCGGCACGCTTGAGAGGATAAAAAGAGCGGTCAGGCCCATTCAGTGATTGATTCCAGCAGGATCCTTGCATACAGCCCATGGGGTTGTAGTCCGGCGTTGCATCGTTAATGCTGGGCATGGTTCCTGAGGGTTCTTCGCGTACCACTTGACCATCTTTCACAAACACGCGCATTGGACAATTACCCGGATAGCAATCAACACAATGGGTACCCCAATGCACCGTATCCCAGTCGCATCGTTCACGGTAATTGTTTTTGGATGTTTTCGAATCGCTCATTTATCAGCCCTTTTGATTTTCAACTGATGATGAGTCTATCTGATTCTCGGCCAGACTCACAACAGGGACAGGCTAAACGAGCTCAAAGTAACGAGACAGTCCCCAATCTGTAATCGCATTGGATGTGCTATTCTCACACTGGTCACTCTGAGGGTATCAGATCCGCTAACGTGAATAACGCAGGCAGCGCCTAACTTTTCCCACCGGAATAATTCTAACGAGTGTACAGAGTGCTTCAACAAGAACTGGGAAATTTCTCATTTCAACTTGAAGCTATTCGTTCTCGATAAACTCAATCACCTGCAGGTGGAAACCTGAGATTGCACTATAGCGAATAGGAGAACTTAGCAACCGCATTTTTCCCACACCGATATCTCTGAGTATCTGGGAACCGGTTCCAACCACTCGAAACAGTGCTCCCGCTTCATTGGGGATTCTCTGTATTGGCGGTATGTCCGGGAAATACTGGAATTGTGTGAGCTCATCCTCCCTGGAGTGGGTTTTTCCGACGATGACAATAACACCTTTCCCTTCCGCTGCAATCTTTTCCATGGACTCTGGCAGTGACCAGGTTTTTTTGAATCCGGGACGCTGAGTGCCAAGAGCATCCCTCAAGACACTGATTTCCTGTACTCTGACCAGGCAGGGTTCGTCCTCATCAATGTCACCTTTTACCAGGGCGTGATGGATACACTCGGACACGGTGTCTGTATATGTCTTCAGCAGAAAATCGCCGTGGTCAGTTTCTACGCGTTTCTCTCCGACAAATTCAATGGTTTTGTCATTGATCGCTCGATACTGAATCAGATCCGCAATGGTGCCAGTCTTGATGTTGTGCCGTTTGGCAAACTCTTCCAGTTGGGGACGTTTAGCCATGGTACCGTCTTCATTCATAACCTCGACAATTACAGCCGCGGGTTCGTAACCTGCCAACCGTGCCAGATCACAACCTGCCTCGGTATGTCCAGCCCTGGTCAGGACACCGCCCGGTTTGGCGACGATAGGAAAGATATGACCTGGCATCACCAGATCTGCTGGCGTGGCATTCTTCGCCACAGCCACACGTACAGTCTTGGCCCGATCTGCAGCCGAAATACCCGTTGTAATACCTTCTGCAGCTTCTATTGAAACGGTAAAATTGGTCTCGTGTTGTGAATTGTTCAAATCTACCATGAGGGGGATATTCAATTGCCTGGCTCTTTCTTCAGTGATGGTGAGACAGACTAATCCACAGGCGTTACGAACAAAAAATGTAATGTGTTCGGGGGTGACGACGTCAGCAGCAATGATTAGATCACCTTCATTTTCACGATCCTCATCATCCATGATCAGTACCATTTTTCCTTGTCTGAAATCGTCAAGGGTTTCTTCAATGGTATTCAGTGCCACGTTAAAACCTCCATAATCAGCGTTTTCTTTAGCGAACAGCGATTATACTCAATTAGATTCATCCGCTCACCAATTCGCATTGAAAAATTCTTAGGTCCGTGTTGAACAGAGCCACTGCCCGGCAGGTCAATAAAAAAATTGAAGTTCGCAATCAGTCATTGGGCTTACTATAATCACAGCTTCCTTCGCTCAAATTTAACTCTGAATCAGCATGCTACAGACCACACAGGAATCATTCCCCGGCTCGGATAGCACAGACTTTCCGGTAACCGCGGAGACCAGAAAACGGGTTCTAATCGAAATCGAGAAGATTTTGCCCGTCGAAGCAGTAATCAAAGAACAAAGTGAACGTCGGGTATATGAAAGCGATGGCCTGAGTGCCCATAAATGCCTTCCCTGGTTGGTGGTACTTCCGGATACCACGGCACAGGTACAGAAGATCGTTAAAATCTGTGCTGAACATCGGGTGCCTGTGGTAGCCCGGGGTGCTGGTACGGGGTTATCAGGCGGCGCTATGCCGCACAAGGATGGCGTGCTTTTAAGTCTTGCGAGATTTAACCGCATCCTCTCAGTGGATACAAATAACCTTAGCGCTGTAGTTCAACCGGGCGTTACCAATCTTGGAATATCAGAATATGTGCGAAGTGAGGGACTCTATTACGCGCCTGATCCCTCTTCACAGATTGCATGTACGATTGGTGGGAATGTCGCGGAGAATGCCGGGGGAGTTCATTGTCTCAAGTACGGTCTAACCGTACACAACATACTCAAAATTGAGCTGGTAACAGCACAGGGCAGTTTATTAACAATCGGCAGTGATGCCCTGGACTCACCGGGTTACGATCTGCTTGCTCTACTAACTGGTTCCGAGGGTATGCTGGGGATCATTGTGGAGGTGACGGTAAAACTACTGCCTGCACCGGCCGACGTGAGACTAATAATGGCTGCGTTTAAATCTACCAGGCAAGCCAGTGATGTTGTGGGGGATATCATTGCGCATGGCATTATTCCTGCCGGTCTGGAACTCATGGATAAGCTGGCGGTAGAAGCCGCGGAAGCATTCGTTAACGCGGGCTATCCTCTTGATGCTGAAGCTCTGTTGTTGTGTGAACTGGATGGTTATAAAGATGAAGTTGACAGTAATTGTGATGAAATTATGTCTATGCTTTCAACTAACGGTGCCTATGAGTTGCGAATTGCCAGCAGTGAGACCGAGAGACTCAATCTATGGAAGGGAAGAAAATCAGCGTTCCCGGCAGTTGGGAGGTTGGCGCCCGATTATCTGTGTATGGACGGTACCATTCCGAGGCACAATCTTGCAGACGCTCTTGATAAGATCGCTGCACTGTCATCGGAGTACGGGCTTCGGATAGCCAATGTATTTCACGCGGGTGATGGTAATTTGCATCCGCTGATACTGTACGATGCAAATAATCCCGGTGAACTCGAGCGCGCAGAGGAATTGGGTGGAGAAATCCTGGGGATGTGTGTCTCGCTGGGAGGTACAATCACCGGTGAGCACGGTGTAGGAATTGAGAAAATAAACCAGATGTGCGTGCAGTTCACGGAATTGGAATTATCCCACTTTCATGGCGTCAAGAGCGCCTTCGATCCAACCGGTATCCTTAATCCGGGGAAAGCCGTGCCCACGTTACGTAGATGTGCGGAGTTTGGTGCTATGCATGTACATGTCGGTGAGGAAAAATTCCCTGAGCTGGACAGATTCTAACGGGTACATGATGTCTGAGGAGAAATGGCAAGACACTTCATCACAACTGATAGAAACAGTCAGTGATGCCTATCACCACAACAAGCAGCTCAACATTACAGGCGGAGGGAGTAAATCGTTTCTGGGATCTCCGGGAACTAGTGTAGAAGACTCGATTATAACAACTTCTCATTGTGGCGTATTGTTGTACGAGCCAAAAGAACTGGTACTACAAGCCAGGTGCGGTACGCCAATAGCAGAAATTGAGAAACTACTCTCAGACGAAGCACAGATGTTGGGATTTGAGCCTCCCCATTTTGGTGATTGTGCAACCGTTGGCGGTGCTGTTGCTTCAGGTCTTTCTGGTCCGATGCGCCCCTATGCGGGTGCAGCAAGGGACTTTGTACTGGGCGTAAATCTGATAAATGGCAAGGGAGAACAAATTTCCTTCGGCGGCAGGGTGATGAAGAATGTAGCCGGTTATGATGTATCGCGTTTGATGGTGGGGGCTATGGGTACCTTAGGGCTAATAATGGATGTCAGTCTTAAAGTGATTCCCTTGCCTCGGCATGAGATTACCTGCTGTTTTGAAATGCAACCGGATGCAGCCTTGAACAAAATGTTAGGGCTGTCACGTGTAAGTCTCCCGGTTACCGGGACATGTTATTTTGATCATATGCTCTACGTGCGGCTGGCGGGAAATGAAGCTAGTGTGCGTGCGGCACGGAAATCTTTGGGTGGCGAGGAGTATGATCAGGGTAAATTATTTTGGCGTAATCTGCGTGACCAGGACATGAATTTCTATTCGCAAGAAGATATTTGGCGCCTTTCAGTATCACCTTCAACACCCATCGATACCGGCACGCCGTATCTGATAGAGTGGGGGGGCGCCCAGCGTTGGTATCAACGATTGGATAGAGAAAAGGCAGAGCAGCTGGCTGAAAATGGATCCGGTCACGCAACTCTGTTTCGAACATCATCGTCTGAAGCGGCCAGATTTCACCCTCTGTCACCCGAGTTGGCCGAGATTCATAAGCGCTTGAAGTACGCTTTTGATCCAGGTCGAGTATTCAACCCGGGTCGAATGTATGCTGATATTTGAACTATATAGTCGCTGCTAGCATGCAAACTCAAATCCATCCAATCTTATTCGGAAAACCGGCAGTACAAGTCGCTGACTCTATCTTAAGAAGCTGTGTTCACTGCGGTTTTTGTCTGGCGACCTGTCCGACGTATCAACTTCTCGGAGATGAAAGGGATAGTCCCAGGGGACGAATTTACCTGATTAAGGAAATGCTGGAGCAGGACACTTATCCCATGAGCACAGTGACCCATCTGGACCGCTGTCTGACCTGCAGAGCCTGTGAGACAACCTGCCCTTCCGGTGTTGCATACGGCAGATTGCTCGATATTGGACGCCACCTGGCAGATACACGGGTGACACGCCCCTTATATGATCGGCTCAGGCGGTGGTTGCTGCGTCAAGTGCTACCCAATCAAAGGATATTTTCCACTCTGTTGATGTTGGGGCAATGGTACAAGCCCTTGCTGCCACGCTTATTGCAAAGAAAAATTCCTGATGCGGTCGAACCGGTGGCATGGCCAGTGCCGCGACATGATCGCAGGATGCTGGTTTTGCAGGGATGTATACAGGCCAGTGCAACGCCGGGAACCAATGCGGCGCTTGCCAATTTGCTGGACAAACTTGAAATCAGTCTGCTGCCGGTAGAGAAAGAGGGCTGTTGTGGCGCTATGGAGTATCACTTGTCGGATCAAGCCGCTGGATTAGATCGGATGCGCAAACTTGTCGATCTGTGGTGGCCTTATGTGGAGTCCGGGATCGAGCGAATTGTCACCACCGCATCAGGTTGTGGAGTCATGATCAAGGATTATGGTGAGCTGCTTAAAGATGATCCGGTTTATCGCGATAAGGCGGATACAATATCGAAATTGAGCGTCGACGTGGCAGAGATTCTTGCGCAAGAGTTGGGCGACTGGGAATGCCTGCCGACTGGTGAATTGGTGGCCTGGCATGCACCTTGTACACTGCAACACGGCCAGCGGATTATCGGTGTTGTGGAATCGCTGTTGCGGAAAAGCGGGGTAAAGTTGGCACAAGTTGCTGATTCACATCTGTGTTGTGGATCAGCCGGAACCTGGTCGATTCTTGAAAGTCAGATGTCATCGCAACTGCTGGAACGCAAACTAGCTACTCTGGTAGCAGATAAACCTGAGCTGATAGTAACGGCCAATGTAGGGTGTCAGTTACACCTTCAAAGTGGAACCGATTTACCCGTAATGCATTGGGTTGAACTGATAGCCAGCAAATATGCCCAGGCTGCGGAACAACTAAAGTCGAGCACTTGGGAGCCTGTCCGAGAGGTCGGACCACGAGAACAGCGACCGTAGCGAGGACAGTGGGAAATCGAGTGATACGGCATCCCGGCCTATTAACGAAAATAAGTGGGAAAATAGGCCGATTTCCAACTGCCGCAGTAGGTCAGTCTGGACGACCCCGTCTGTTCACGGACAGGCTCCCAGGATTACAGTTGACCCGCTTCTCGGTATAACCACCATAGCAATCCTTTCTGCGCGTGCAGTCGGTTTTCCGCCTGCTGGAATATAATCGAGCGTGGATCACGAACCATTTCAGCAGTAATTTCGTAACCCTCATGAATCGGCATGTCATGCATTATCTTGCAATCCACTCCTTGTAGCAGTTCCCGGTTTACCTGATAAGGCGACATCTTCTTCAGTTGGCGTTGTTTTTGCTCCTTATGATCCGGATTGTTAAAAAACTCCATATTGATCCAGGTATCGGTGTACACGAAATTTGCCTGCTGCACCGCAGCGACAGGATCAACTGTCGAGTGGATAAATGGCGAATCATTTATGAGGGTTTCGATTTCTGCATCTCTGTCTTCACCGTGACTGTCCGACACTTCATCCAGGGGTGTGCTGAGAGTGAGATTAATACCCAGTTTATGACAGATCACCACGAGAGAATTTGAGACATTGTTCTTTACGCCAATGTAAGTCAAGCGGATATCTGACAGTTGACCTTTAGCGTGTTCGCGTATTGTCAGAATATCCGTTAGTGCCTGGCATGGATGATATTTTTCGCAACAGCCGTTGATAACCGGTACCTGGCTGCCTTTTATGATCTCCAGCAGATCATCATGATGCAGCAGTCTCGCCATGATACAACCGACATTGCGAGACAGATATTCTGTTTCATATTGAATACCGGAAAGCACAAAGTTAGATGTTTCCCAGTCAATGTATATTGCATGGCCGCCAAGTTCTGTCATCGCAACTTCGAAGGAAACCCGGGTTCGGGTACTGGTTTTTTGAAAAATCATGGCCATTGTTTGCTGATGAAGCAGGTTTTCAAAGGCCGATGGATTTGCTTTGATCTCAGCGCTTTTATCAAGAATTTCCTGAATATCGACTTCACTCAGATCTTTGAGGTTAGCGAGATGTTTCATAATGTCTATCCAAAAAAAAAACTTCGACCTATCTGTCGCGGCAACAGCTTTTCCTGGATTCTCAAAGATCGCAGTGATTGCTTCCCTGAGACTTCCTGCAGCGGCGTTTAAATCGCCTGGCCAGCAGGAAAACGGCATAAAATAACGGATAGAACTGATTTTGTACAGAATTTAAAGAATTGTTTATGACTTATAGAAGACTATTGATGTTTATCGTCCATGGAGGGCCTGATTGGTGGCTTTGATTCAATCGTTCACCGAGTGCACGGAAGAGCAATACCGTAGGTCAGATTAGCTCGTTCATTAGGTCGCGAAGCGAAAAATGAACCGCGGCAGCGGCTGGTGCAACGAGCCGTGAGAGCGGAGCCTAATCTGACCTATGTATTGGCAGAGCGGGGGCAGGGGGGGAGAAGAAAAAATAGGGCGTGCTATTAGCACGCCCTCCGTTTTGGTGCTGCGGGTGACTATTTCTGCACGATCAGAGATTCATTAGATAATCTGATATTTTTCTTGCATCACTTTCCGTCAAAGGGAATTTAGGCATGGCTGAAGCGCGATTATCGAAAGTAGGTTCAAGTAATTTGCGCACGATATAGTCTGTATCCCTTTTATCCCTCATGTCATCAAGAGAGGGTCCAATGGTGCCCCCGCCGTTTTCCAACTGGTGACAACCCTTGCAAGAAAAACTGGATATGAGCTCGCTGGCGGACCGATCAGTAGAATCCTGTAGTGGTCTCTGCGCTTTCTCTGCAGTCAGAGTAACTGCAAGAAACATCTCGATCGCACGAGCTTCACCTCCGGTTAACTGGGCTCTCTCCCGCATATGCGGCATGATGACCGACCATTCTGCTTCTGTAAACTCCTGCACTGCCCTTGGATTATGACAGCGTCCACAGTTTTGATTATAAATTTTAGCCCCTTCATCGGCCCCAACCCCATTGGCATGGACGGATGGTTGCATTGCCATCAGTATCAGTGACAGCGCGACCCACATTGATTGTTTAACGATACTGTTCATCATCTCACCTCCTAGAAACCATAACTCAATTGTGCATAGATCCTGCTGTCCGTCCGGCCATCCTTCATCTCGGTGTCCTCATAAGCCAACTTGAAAACGGCACTGGAAGATATCCAGTAATTGATGCCATAAGTCCATTGTTCTCCCTCACCAGACTTATTGGTCTCCGAATATCGCGCCACCAGTTCAAATGGATTCAACAGTTGCTTATTGAATTGCCTTAGCTGCCAGCTACCTTGCAAATACCAACCATTTCGATCAAAAGATTTCTTGAATTTAGTCGTATGATCCGGGTCATGTTCGTCAGCTACTTCAATGAAGTTTTCAGTTTCGGTTTTGATGTATTCTCCTCTCAGTGCGAAGTAAGTACCTATCCAATTTACATCAACAGCACTTGATTTGAAGTCCAGTTCTTCTGCATTATCAAATGTTGCCTGATAATAGGAATAACCAACTTCCCATTGCGGCAGGAAGGCCAAAGAAATTTTTGCTCCGAATGCCTTGTCATTATTGTTGTCGCGGTTTCCTGCGTCGAAACTAGGCGCTGATGCAAAGTCGATGTGATCATCTAATAGACCGGTCCCAACTTCATCGCCGTGGTCGTCGCCAGCTTCATCGCCGTGATCGTCGCCAGCTTCATCCCCGTGATCGTCGCCAGCTTCATCCCCGTGATCGTCGCCAGCCTCGTCCCCGTGATCGTCG
>JASJXV010000217.1 GCA_030123805.1 Gammaproteobacteria bacterium | reverse complement strand
TCTTCCCCGGTTCTGCGGTTAAAACTGATTGAGACAGTATTGTATGTGCCTGAATCCTATTACTGCCGGATTGTTACTAATTTTTTTATGCCATGATGTTTTGGGTCAGGATGACCCGGTTCAGGCTTTCCTGGCTCAGCACTGGCCAGCGGCGATTGAACCACAAGGGAAGGTGGATGATTCACTGTCTCAACTTGAAAAATCGCTTGATCCCGCTGCTTGTGGTGCCTGCCATGTACAGCAGTATCAGGACTGGCAAACTACTCTGCATAGTAAAAGTATGGGACCCGGTATCGCTGGACAACTAGTGGAAATGGTCCACAGTGATCCCAACAGTGCAGATATGTGTTGGTCTTGTCACGCTCCGCTGGCTGAACAGAAACAAAAAATCTTTAAACCCATGGCAGGATGGGTCGACAATCCCGTGTTCGACCCGGATCTTCAGAAGCACGGTATGTTTTGTGCAGCCTGTCATGTAAGACAGCACAGTATATTTGGCCCACCGCGTAAAACTTCACCGCAGGTAACCGGAAAGATCGATGCAGACCTTCCACACAGAGGTTTCAATGCGGATATTGCTTTTACCCGATCAGAGTTCTGTAAGGGTTGTCATCAGTTCGATGAGGATGATTTTGCACTCAATGGTAAGCTGATTGAGAACACCTTCAATGAATGGCAAGAAAGTAGCTATGCCGAAGCGGGTGTTCAATGTCAGGATTGCCATATGCCTGATCGCAGACACCTCTGGCGGGGCATTCATGACGCTGACATGGTGAAGAGTGGAGTAGATATCAGTGTAGATCTGCCACAAAAGGCATACGCCAGGGGTGATTGGATTAATGCCGTCATTACCCTGGTCAACTCCGGCGTTGGTCACTATTTTCCTACTTACCTGACACCAAAGGTATTTATAAAGGGGCGACTTATAGACAGCGATGGGCACGAGCTGATTGGGTCGCTACAGGAATATGTTATAGGCAGAGAGTCCTATGATCTTGCGGTTGAAGCCTACGACACCCGCATACCACCAGGGGAGCAGATTCAAATTGCGTATCAATACGCATTACCCGCGGATGATCTGCAACTTCAAATTGAAGTAATTGTCGATCCCGATCACTGGTATCGTCGTTTTTACCAGAACTATCTGGAAGATGGCGGAGGCGGCAGGGGGCGAACCTTGTTACTGGAAGCATTGCGGCAGTCAAGTGAATCTGCCTTCAGCATTTATAAGCAATCCTTTGTGTTGAACTCCGACAGTACGCAATAGTCGGTTGTCATATTCAAACACCAGGTCGATCGATCCGGTCAGCAATTCTTATACGTTTCAAAAAAGCCCGAAGCAGCACTGGATATCGGATAAAATAGTGAGTATCAGGTACGACCTACACGCACATTAAGTACCACTAAATGGAGATCAACCATGCCATACGATTACCAATTGCTGGACATCACCATCGATAAAGGTGTGTTGTTCGCTACCATCAATAACCCGCCGATAAACCTAATGACCATTCCACTCTACATGGAACTGGTTAGCTTCACAGAGGAGGTCGAGGTGGATGATGACATCAGAGTGGTGGTGATGCAGAGCGCAGTTCCGGACTTTTTTATCGCACACTTTGACGTCGAGGCGCTATTGGCGACCGATATCAGCGAACCAGCAATCAGATCTTCGGAACTGAACCCTTTTCATCTTATGTGTGAACGAATGCGCACTATGCCCAAGGCAACTATTGCAAAAATAGATGGCCGTGTTGGCGGTGGTGGATCAGAATTTGCTTCATCCTGCGATATGCGTTTCGGATCATTGGAGAAGACTAAAATCAATCAAATGGAGGTAGCGCTGGGAATTCTTCCCGGCGGCAGCGGTACGCAGAGACTGCCAAGACTGGTAGGGCGCGGCAGAGCCATGGAGATAGTGTTGGGCAGCGACGACCTGGATGCTGCCACGGCAGAGAAGTGGGGTTACCTGAACCGGGCATTGCCAGCCTCGGGATTGGATGAATTTGTGGATAGACTGGCGTATCGAATTGCCGGTTTTCCGGGGCAGGCTATTGCTCTGGCAAAAGAATCGGTCAACCATGCAGAATTGCCACTTCGAGAGGGTCTGGCAGAAGAGGCGTATCTGTTTCAGCAGAGCTTGCGTACCCATGGTGCCCAGACCAGGATGAAACAATACATGGAGTTGGGCGGACAGACCCGGGAAGTTGAGCTGAGAATTGGAGAGGTTTGTCTTGAGCTGGGGCAGGAATGAGTCCAATCGTCAGATGATCGAACTCCGTATAGCGGAGTCGACCCACATGCCCCGGATCTGATATGGACACCCATGCAGTGAACAAATATTGGTCTGAAGTGGACATACAGGCAACGAGGCTTTTGCATGTGACAGGCAAACCTCGGATTAATAGTGAAAATTTATGAAATAGATACAACAAAACACCTGTCATAGATAGTGTTTGGCTCGTGTCACTAACGATAGAGCTATATTTTAGTCGTAATGTCATAAATAACCATAAAGGGGGACTAATATGGCATGGTTTAATAAAAACAACACAGTATTACAATTACTTACCCTGATTCTCGGTAGCACCCTGGTATCCGGACTGCAAGCAGCAGAGAGTGATTCTCTTGAAGAAATAGTAGTTACCGGATCCTACATTAAAGGCTCACCCGAAGACGCGGCATTGCCCGTCGATGTCATTACCCGGGCTGATCTCGAAGCGATCGGTGACCCGACTATTATCGAATTGGTCCGAAATCTGGGTATGACCTCGGCGAATGTGGGTGAATCCAATCAATTTGCGTCTATTGGCCAGGGAGCTGCCGGTATAGCAACGGTAAATCTGCGTGGCCTGGGATCCGCCCGTACCATGGTGCTGATCAATGGTCGCAGGCAGGTAACCGTGCCTACCCGCGGAGTTGATATCAGTGCCATACCCAGTTCGGCCATCGGCCGTGTGGAAATATTGAAAGACGGTGCAGCGGCACTGTATGGCTCCGATGCGATTGGCGGTGTTGTCAACTTCATTACCCGCTCTGACTTTGAAGGTCTGGAATTTCGTGCCGCCAATCAATTTATCGAGGATGCGGGCGATCAGGACCTCAATTTCATTTACGGTGTTGGCGGTGATAGGTGGCACTGGACATTCTCCGGGGAGTATGAACACCGGGATGAGCTCCGGGTCAAAGACAGGGACTGGGGGCTGGTACCCTTTGAAAAGAATCCTCAAGGTGGCTGGT
>JASJXV010000109.1 GCA_030123805.1 Gammaproteobacteria bacterium | reverse complement strand
GGGGCATACCAGAGGGAATGTGGTTTTACGCCCGGGGCATACCAGAGGGAATGTTGGTTTACGCCTGCGGCTAAACCAACCTACGGGGGGGTTACTGGCCGCTACCTCCCAGCCTGCGCTAAATCCAGCAACTCACGATTGGCAACCAAGAATAACGGATAGCCGACACCGCTGGAGGCACGCATATCCACCAACATCTTCGACCATCGAGCCACCAGCAACTCATGCGACTTAATCCACCGATCAATACTCTTGTCCACTGTATCTTGCTGCTTGCGCAGCGTGAGCACTCCGGCGGTTAATGAGCGTCTCTGCCAGTCCAGATCATCGTGAAATGCTTCGCGGGCCAATGCCTGCCATTGATTCGTAACCTCCAACGAATATAGTTGGGCGCTGTACCAGTGCAGATCCAATCGATCCCCGAGTTTAAAGTAGATCCTGGCAACTTCTTCAAGGGGATGATCAGAGACGCGAGCAGCCTCGATCAAGCCAAGCAATAGATAAAGATAGGGTGCTGCAGCAACCATTCGCGCTAACTGGTCGGGTACGCCCGCTTCCAGATAAGCTTCGTATCTGGTCTGCCAATCAACCAGACCTTCGCCAACCAACAATTCAGAAAAGATATCCGAAATTCGTTTCACGCCATCAGCAAACATGGGCACCTCTACCGAGGGATCGATTCCTTTGCGTCGATTTCTGACGAACCAGCGTGCCGATCGTCTAACCAGCCTGATGACCGCGGCCAACAATTCTTTCTGTAACTGCGGTTCTATCTTCAGATCCAGCCCCTCAATCTGCAACCACAAATCATCCATCTGGAATACATCCCTGGCAACCACATATGCCCTGGTAACTGTCGCCTCATCAACACCGGTGGAATTCTTCATGCGATAAACAAAACTCATGCCCATGCGATTGATCATGGAATTAGCTATCTGGCTGGCGACCAGTTCCCTCTTCAGACGATGCTGATCAATCATGCTGGCATACTCCTTCACCAGGCTTGCGGGAAAGGCAGAATACATTTCCTTCGCCATGTATTGATTATCCGGAACATCGGAAGTAACCAGTTCCTCTTTCAATATATTCTTGGCGTAGGATGTCAGGAGGCAAATCTCAGGAGCAGTAAAAGTCAGACCCCTGACTTTTCGTTCTGCCATTGTTTCATCGTTAGGCAGAAACTCCAGACTTCTGTCTATTTTCCCGTCACTTTCCATAAAAACGATGAGACGCATGTACTCATCCATTCTTCTGATCGATTCACCTGCCGTCAAGTTGATAATTCTTGCCTGGTTGTAATTATTCTCAAGAACTCGTTCGGCTATTTCATCGGTCATTTTTTTCAACAGGGTATTACGTTGCTTACTGGTCATATCACCATTGGCAACTATCTCATTCAGAAGAATCTTGATGTTGACTTCCATATCCGAGCAATTGACACCACCGGCATTATCAATAAAGTCGGTAAAACAGGCGCCGTTGGCCAGGCTGAATTCAACCCGCCCAAGTTGGGTACAGCCAAGATTGCCGCCCTCGCCAATCACCTTGCAGGCAAGTTCCGACCCGTTTATCCGAATCGCGTCATTCGAGCGATCACCCACGTCCGCATCAGATTCCTGCTGGGCCTTTACAAAGGTGCCAATACCGCCATTCCAAAACAGGTCGACAGGCGCCTTCAGCACAGCCACAATTAACTCGTTCGGCGTCATCACGTCCTGCTCGATTCCGAATTTCGATTTCATCTGTGCAGTGATGGCAATTGACTTTGCAGTCCGGAGAAAGACGCCCCCACCCGCAGAGATCAAATGACTGTCGTAATCCGCCCAGGATGATTGGGTAGATTCGAACAGGCGTTTTCTCTCCAGAAAGCTGATTTCCGGATCCGGATCAGGATCGATGAAAATGCGTAGATGGTTAAATGCCGCCAGCAGCTTGATGTGTTTTGACATCAACATGCCGTTGCCGAATACATCTCCGGACATATCGCCTATGCCCACCACGGTAATATCCGTTTCCTGGATGTCGATGCCCAAGTCACGGAAGTGTTGCTGCACCGATTTCCATGCGCCCCGGGCCGTGATGCCCATTTTTTTATGGTCATAACCGGCACTACCACCGGAGGCAAAGGCATCGCCAAGCCAATATCCGTAGGCGTGAGCAATGTCATTGGCGATATCCGAGAATGAAGCAGTCCCCTTGTCGGCCGCTACCACCAGATATACATCGTCAGCATCGTAGCGAACTATCCGCATCGGCGGCACAACCTTACCCCCCACAAGATTATCCGTCAGATCCAGCAAGCCCTGAACAAAGATCCGATAACAGGTGATGGCTTCCTCGACTATCTCTTCCCGACTGCCATTCTCCGGTAGCGACTTGGGTATAAATCCACCCTTGGCGCCGACCGGTACAATAACCGAATTCTTGACCTGTTGAGCTTTAACCAACCCCAGAATCTCGGTGCGGTAATCCTCGCGTCGGTCAGACCAGCGCAAACCGCCTCTGGCAACTCGCCCACCACGCAGATGCACACCTTCCACTCTGGGCGAATAAACAAATATTTCGTACTTTGGCCGCGGCAGAGGCAGATCTGAGATCTGATCAGGATCAAACTTGAAGGACATCCAGGCCTTGTATTTCCCGTCTTCCCCCTGCTGAAAATAATTGGTTCTGCTGGTTGCTTCGATCAATTCCAAAAACCGGCGAATGGTACGATCGTCACCCAGGTTATCAACCCGATCCAGCGAAGCCAGTATGGTCTGGTGCAGTTGGTTTGCTGTTTCTTCAACCTCGGATCTATGCAGCGAAGGATCAAAGCGGTTTTCAAACAACTTATACAGATGGAACGATATATCGCTGAATCGTGCCAGGACATCGGCAATATATTCCTGGCTGAAACCAAATCGAATCTGCCGCATATAGCGCGCATAAGCTCGCAGCACGGAAACCTCACGGCTATTCAGCTTAGCTGCCAACACCAATCGATTGAAGCCGTCATTTTCTGCCATGCCCTTCCAGACATGTTCGAATGCCTCCTGGAAAATATCACGGACCTTATGCACCTCAATGACGCTGGTATTTACGAATTCCAGTATAAAATCATGGATATAGATCTGCTCTCCATTTGAACCCTGAATATGGTAGGGATTTTCCCCCATCACTCTGGCGCCCATGTTCTCCAGGATAGGAATGATGTCAGACAACACCAGGGGAGCACCCAACAGGAATATCTTGAAACGCAGCGTTACCTGATCATCTTCTACGGCACGATACAGAGCCATGGCCAGACTGCCGTTAGACTGTACTTCCCGTATATGTTCGATATCAATGACAGCAATATGAGGACTGTAATCCGACTTATAGGCATCCGAGAATGCACCTTTAAACTGCTTCCAAAGCCGGCTACCCTCTGCCTCCCCCTTGGTCGTTAGAAGTGCGCTTAACAAATCCTCCTCCCAGGATCGGGTTAGATCCCTCACCCGTTGTTCTAACGCATCCTGGTCAAACTGGATTTCGTTATCCGGATTGACGCGCATCACATAGTAGGTACGAGCCAGAACGGACTCTGAGAAGGAGGTGGTAAATTCGATATCCGAGGCATTAAATGTGTCCAGCAACAAGGCCTGGATTTTGGTTCTGAGGTCCGTGTTATAAAGATCACGGGGCACATAGACAATACAGCTGAGAAAAAAGCCGCCCTCATTCGGGCACACAAATACGCGTACCAGGCGGCGTTCCTGAATGGCAAGAATATTCAGGAGCGTGTCATACAGTTGCTCAACCGATGCAAAAAACAATTCTTCCCGGGGAAATACTTCTATATGGCGCAGTAACTCTCTACCCACGTGCGTCTCCGGGTCGAGATTGGAACGCAGGAATATTTCTGCGACTTTCAATCTCACACAAGGAATGTCAGATGGACGTTGACTGTATACTTCAGCCGTGAACAACCCCAGGAAACGAGCCAGCCCACTCGCCACACCGTCATTATCAAAAAGTTTTACGGTAATACAATCCATGTAGGTGGGTCGGTGGATACGGGATTTAAGCGGTATCTTGTAAAGACCAATCACATCGACCGGTATCACAATGTGATCTTCAATCTCTTCGCCACCGGAACCGGCAATGCCCAACCCACAGCTTTGATCCAGTTGCAGATCACCCTTACCAGCAACAATTCGATACTCTTCATAGCCCAGAAAAGTGAAGTTGTTATTCTGCAGCCACAGCAGCAAAGCACAGATTTCCTCAACATCCAGATCGGGCGGCGCATGCTCTCTAAGGCGCTTTTCGCATGCAACCAGTTGTGCACACATAGGGTCGAAATCTGCAACAGTCATACTCACCAACTCAAGCACACGAGTGATTTCCGTTTTGAGTTCTGCCATTTCCGACGCGTCTGCCTGGCGATCAATTTCAAAATGAATGACGGCTTCTTTTTGCTCATACTTTCGAGAGATATCGATCTCTTTGCCGTCACGCTGGAGTCGGATGACTGAACCGTGGATACCATGAACGGTAATGCCACGCTTGATAATTTCCATGCGGATGGAATCAACGATGAATGGCTTATCCTCACAGATTGCCTCAACGATCGTATGATCCGAATGCCATCCATCCTGCTCATAGTCAGGATTGAAAACCCGGACCTTAAAATCCCGGCCATTAAAAATCCGAAAATAATGCCAGCAAGACAGAACACATCCGTACAGATCATCCCAATCTTCCTGCAGAAATTCCTTATCAGCAACAGTTGAGAAGTAACGCCGCGCAAATTTGCTTACCACATGTGACTGTTCGTCACCCATGGCATCCAGAAATTGATGGTCCAATTTATCGAAAAACTTTTTTCTGGTTCTGACAAGATCCTGCATTTGACGTCCTCCAGCCAAGTGAACCAGGAGCCTGGTCAGGGAGGCTGTCCGAGATGTCGGACCGCCTCCTGGCTCACTCCCGGGCTTACAGAATTTGTGTAAACCAACCCTGCAATTGTGCGCAGGTATTTTACAATGCATATAGTGAATTTGCTCTTGCTATTTTAAGGCATTTGCGCGGTGCGTCTTTGCCGTCATAGCGGCGTTAAAAATTGCGCCACAATACCCCTTGCATACGGAACTCAATACACCCTATATGGTCTACACACAGGTGTTTGGATGGCAGCAATCCTTCTGCTATCCTGCATAAGTCCTCGCAGTCCAAATCGCACGGATTGAACACGAATAGTAGGTGGAGAAACACAGGAATTACTTTAAAATGGCGATATCGGAGCAACCAATCAACACGGAAACTATGCGGCAAAACGAATTGGTAATCGAATTACAGACGTGGTTATCCAACCAGATTATCGGGCAGGAAAAGCTGGTTAATCGTCTTCTGATAGCACTTTTAGCTGATGGTCACCTGTTGGTAGAAGGTGCACCTGGTTTGGCTAAAACCAAGGCGATCAAAGCCCTGGCAGAAGGCATCGAGGGAGATTTCCACCGGATTCAATTTACCCCGGACCTGCTGCCGTCAGATATCACCGGTACGGAAATCTATCGAGCCGAAGAAAGCACTTTCACATTCCAAAAAGGTCCTATATTCCACAATCTGATACTGGCAGACGAAATAAATCGCGCGCCTGCCAAAGTCCAGTCCGCCCTGCTTGAAGCGATGGGCGAACGCCAGGTCAGTTATGGTCGGGAAACATTCAAATTGCCAGATCTGTTTCTGGTCATGGCAACCCAAAACCCGATAGAGCAGGAAGGTACTTATCGGCTACCGGAAGCGCAGCTTGACCGTTTTCTGATGCACGTGACGATCGACTATCCCGATATCGTTTCTGAAAAGCAGATTCTCCAACTCGTCAGGGAAGAATCAAAGTCAGCATTGAATCACAAACCAAAGACGCTTCCGGTTAAGCTTTCCCAGGAGTCTATTTTTGCCGCACGACGGGCTGTTCTGGACATGCACATGGAGCCGGTGGTTGAGGAGTATCTTGTGCAACTCACAATGGCAACGCGCAACCCGGCCAAATATGGTGATGACATGGCTAACTGGCTCGATTATGGCGCGAGCCCCAGAGGCACCATAGCCCTGGATATCTGCGCCAGGGCAAACGCCTGGCTGAATGGCAACGACTTTGTCAGTCCGAGCGATGTGCAGGCCATTCTCCATGATGCATTCCGGCACAGAATCATCCTGAGTTTCGAAGCCGAAGCCAGCGGCATAGATGCCAATCATGTCCTTGACACCCTGTCTGAACGGGTGGCGGTGGCCTAGCCCGCAGATTTCACAAAGGCAGTCCAAAATGGTTACCAATCCTCTTATTAGAATAGGCTAGCCTATATTTCATGGTGTTTTAAAAGATGCAGAACAGACCCAACCTCAGGACTTTAACCTCACACCATGAACTGGTGGGTGGACCCTATACGGACATCGGACAACTGACCCGGCTACGCCATGCCGCAAGGGAAATAGACCTGGTTGCCATGAGCAAGGCGCTCAATCCACTTTCCGGATTGTTGACTTCGAATTTCATGGGACGCGGGATCGACTTTGCCGAGGTCCGTGTGTATCAACCCGGAGACGACATCCGCACCATTGACTGGCGGGTTACGGCGCGCACCGGGAAACCACATACCAAATTGTTTCAGGAAGAGAAAGAACGGCCGGTGCTGTTGATTGTGGATCAATCAAAGTCTATGTTCTTTGGCAGCAGAGTGACATTCAAGTCCGTTATTGCAGCCCAGGCAGCCGCGCTTATCGCCTGGACAGCTCTGGAAGGGGGTGACCGTGTAGGCGGCCTGGTATTCTCCGATACAGGACATCGCGAAGTCAGACCCAGAAGAACCAAACGCTCGGTATTACATCTGCTGCAGGAAATAAATCTGTTTAATCATCAGCTCGGGAAATCCACGAATAGCGCCATTCGGGACCGGCAAGAATTTCGTGACCACTCCGCCGCAACCTATCCCCTGCAACATTCCTTAAAACATCCCGAAGAACAAACCATTGCGCAGGAACATCCGTTTGCAACCAATGGCGATAAAAGTCACTATCTTTCCGGCGCGGTGAGTAAAATCCGTCAGGTAGCAAAGCACGGCAGTACCATATTCCTGATAAGCGATTTTCTTAACTTTGATGAAGAGACGCGCATCCACCTGAATCAACTCGCACGGCATAACGATATCGTCGGCTTGCATGTTTCAGACGAAATGGAAAAGACGCTGCCTCCTCCTGATCAATACACCATTTCCAATGGTGTTGACAGGACCCGGATCAATACCGCGAACCGGAAATACCGCGAAGCCTACAGCGAGCATTTTTCTGAACGTCTGCAATCGCTCCGGTTCGAGTTCACCCGCTTCAAGGCGCCTTTCTTTGCCTTAATGACCCATGAATCGGTGGTCAACTCGCTGGCTAATCAGTACGCACAATACGCCCATGCCAGCCGTAAACCAAGGCGCCGATAATGACCAGGAATCCCCGATAGAGAATGACACTTTTTCCGACCACATCAGCTCCGATAACAGCAGTCCCTGCCAACCCCATGGGGCAGATGGATCCCCTGGCCGCATTGCGGAATATTCATCTGCCGGATCCGGTTTCCAGCTTTCCGGCAGCGCCCGGGTGGTGGATCCTGGCAATCCTGATGCTGGTGTGCGTTTACTTTTCTATCCGGTGGCTGGTGCGTTACTGGCGAAACAACCGCTATCGGCGCGTTGGCATCAAACAATTAAACGCGATTTTCAAACAATTTGAATTTGATGCAGACCCAAAGCAATATCTGGCAAGTTTCTCGGCATTGCTTAAACGACTCGCACTGACAATTTATCCAAGGGAACTGGTGGCATCCCTGACGGCAGAGGAGTGGGTGGCCTTTCTGGATAAGTCCGCAGGCAGCAAGGCTTTTAGCATGGGTGCCGGGCAGGTACTCATGTATAGTACCTATGAACGTGAGGTGAACTTCGATGTGCAGGAACTGCATCAGTTGGGATTGGACTGGATTCGAAGGCATCGGGGAGGGTTGAGATGATTATTTATAATCCCGCCGGAGGCAACAACCAGTGCTCACCGTAATCTGGCCCTGGGTGTTTATCGCCCTGCCGTTACCTTATCTGGCAGCGAAACTGCTGCCCGCGGTAACTCGCCAGGAATCGGCCCTGCGCGTGCCTTTTTACGCCGAGGCATCGCACGACGCAAGCCAACGGATTTCAGCTCAGAAGAGGTCTGCAATCAGACGCCTGCTGATGGTGATTGCCTGGCTTGCACTGGTCACTGCTGCCAGCCGTCCCCAGTGGATAGATGATCCCATTGCTCTGCCTGCCAGTGGCAGGGATCTGATGCTGGCGGTGGATATCTCCGGGAGCATGGCTCAGGAAGATATGCAGCTTAATAATCGTCCAACAACACGCTTGCATGCCGTCAAACAGGTGGTGGGCGATTTTGTCCTACGCCGTCAGGGTGACCGACTGGGTTTAATTCTGTTCGGCACCCAGGCGTACCTGCAGACACCTCTAACATTTGACAGAAACACCGTGCGCACCCTGCTCAACGAGACGCCGATTGCCATTGCGGGAAAGCAAACAGCAATCGGCGATGCCATTGGTCTGACCGTAAAACGCCTGCGGCATCGACCTGAAACCAGCCGGGTTCTGGTGCTGCTGACAGATGGCGCCAGTAATGCGGGAGAAATGACCCCTATACAAGCGGCTCAGTTGGCCGTACAGGAAAAAATCAAAATCTATACAATCGGTGTGGGTGCCGATGAAATGGTGGTATCCGGTTTCCTGTTTGACCGACGCATCAACCCCTCTCAGGATCTTGATGAAGATATCCTGAAGCAGATCGCAGCGATGACGGGCGGTAGATACTACCGCGCCAGAAACACGGAAGATCTGCAACAGATATACGCAGACCTTGATAAGCTGGAACCTATCGAACAGGAACACGAAACTTATCGCCCCATAAAATCCCTGTTTTACTGGCCATTAAGCCTGGCGCTGGTCATCTCATTGCTTATTGCTGTGTTTAACTATCTGGTGGTGGACTGGCTAGCCAGTCTTGCCATGAAGATCTCGGGGAGCGCTTCGCGGCGGCCTATCCCGATAAGCACGCCGCCAACTGCACCGTTAGCCAAGCGGCGAGGGGGGAATGCGTAATGCCCTTCCTGGATCAAACCATGGCACAGTTCAGCGAATTTCACTTCCTGCGCCCGGAATGGTTTTATGCACTGATTCCCATGGTGCTGCTGTTTCTGCTGCTAAAAACCCGTGCTGCCGTGTCCAGTAATTGGTCCCGAAGCATAGATTCCGCCCTGTTACCCTATCTGATCGAGCCATCTGCGCCGGGCCTTCAGCGCAATCCCTTTTACCTGCTACTGATTGTGTGGCTACTCATCATCATTGCGCTGGCCGGACCTGTTTGGGAGAAAACGCCGCAGCCGGTACATACCAAAGAAGACGCCCTCATCATCGTGCTGGATCTTTCCTTCTCCATGTATGCTGTGGATATCAAACCCAATCGCCTCACCCGTGCCAGACAAAAACTGTTAGACGTGCTTAAAAAAAGACAAGAAGGCGTGACGGGACTCATCGTGTATGCAGGTGACGCCCATGTCGTATCGCCACTCACTGACGACTCAAATACCATCGCCTCCATGGTGCCGGCACTCTCTCCCGATATTATGCCGATCTATGGCAGCGCCTTTACGCCTGCCATGGAACTGGCCTTGCAGATGTTCAGGGACGGCAATGTATCGAACGGTCGGATTCTGCTGATTGCCGATGAAATTCCGGACCTGGCTTCCAGTCAGAATATCGCGCAGGACAACTCTGCCAGCTTCCCCCTGTCGATTCTGTCCATTGGCACGACCGCAGGGGCGCCGATCATGTTGCCCGGGATGGGGCGCCTGAAAGACAGCCGGGATGTCATTGTCATTCCGCGGGTTGATTTTGCCGCACTTCAAAATCTGGCTGACGCTGTTGGCGGACGCCACACTGCCATGTCGGTCGATGATGCCGATATCGATTATCTGCTGGATGAAAGCGTCGGGCTTGATGATGCACAGTACCGAGAGATCGAGAGATACTTTGATGTCTGGTATGAGCAGGGCCCCTGGCTGGTGTTGTTGATCCTGCCGCTGGCTGCGCTGGCATTTCGCCGGGGCTGGATCTGGTGTCTGGTGTTGCTGGCGTTCTCTCCTCAACAGGAAGTCTATGCTGCAGAGGAGAAGGCGCCGCCTGCGGTTAGCCGGTTCTGGCAGGATTTATGGCAAACCGGCGATCAGCAGGGAATGATCGCCCTGCAACAGGGTGATGCCCAAACAGCAGCAACGGTTTTCAAAGATCCTGCCTGGAAGGGAGCCGCCAGCTATCTGGGCGGCAACTATCAACAGGCAGCAGAAATCTTTCAGAATCTTGAGACTCCCGATAACCATTACAATCTGGGCAATGCCCTTGCCAGGCAGAACAAATATCAGGAAGCCATTGCGGCCTATGATAAAACCCTGCAAGCAGACCCTGAAAATGAGGACGCACTATTCAACAAGGCGCTGCTAGAAAAACTTCTGCAAGAACAAGAGCCGCAACAGCAGGATGCTCAGACGTCTGATGAGAACCAGTCATCCGAGCAACAGAAAGGTGAAAACAAACCGGGAAATTCCGATCAGCAGCAAAATGCGCAAGAGCAATCAGACCCGGACCAACAAGGTGAGCAGCAGCAACAGGAACAACCACAAGCTGCACAAACGCCCGAGGACGCAGAGTCCGAAGAACCACAAGCAGACACGCCAGAACAGCAAGCCGCCGAACAACAAAATGCCGACGCACAGGAATCGGAACTGGATGAAGAAGCCAGGCAGGCTCTTGAACAATGGCTACGACGTGTACCCGATGATCCGGGAGGCTTGCTGAGAAGAAAATTCGAATATCAGACGCAACAACGACAGCAGCGGGGACAGGGGAAGTTCGAAGATCGGGACGCGATATGGTAACGCAGGCC
>JASJXV010000108.1 GCA_030123805.1 Gammaproteobacteria bacterium | reverse complement strand
CGGTCTTCGGAACAATACACAAAATTACCGTTTTGATAATTGGTCATACCGGTTGAAGTCATCTGCAGGTAGCGACGATTTCGGAAAGAACGCCAGTGAATGGTTCCACCCCGTGTGGGTGAGACGAATCTTCTGAGAAGAGTATCATTGCCGTTAATTATCCTGTCAGCGTTATGATCGGTGAAAGCGATCGTACCGTCCTGCCAATTACCCCCACAGCTAGTGCCGTTTGTACTGGGGCACAAAGTGACCATCGTATTCTGTATAAGCGCGCTGTTCCGTGTATAGAGTATCGAGCCGATTAACCAGTTGACTGCGGTGGTAGCCTGGTTGCGCTGTATCATGTCCTGAAAACCCGGTAAGGCCAGTCCAAGCAGGATACTGCTCAATGCGATAACAATAAGCAGTTCAATGAGTGTAAATCCAGATTGACGAATCATGATTATGCCGGATAGAAGGCTTTGCCGATATTATCTTTGTTGCCAGCGATTTGTCTGTGAGATATAGAGGGAGATAGAGTGAGGGATATACTAGTTTCCAGCAATCCGTTTCAGGAACACCGGGTAAGATCTTGCCTACATCCGACAGGTTCCTGAATAGATGAATGAACCGGATTTAGTCAGCCAGGACGGCCTACTCCAGTTCCAGTTTCTTCAATCGATATCTGAGTGCTCGAAATGAGATCCCCAATTTTTTCGCTGCTGCGGTTTTGTTCCACCTCGTCGCCTCCAGCGCCTCAACGATGACACTCTTTTCGATATCTTCCAGATATGTCTCCAGTGAGTCGACATCCGACGATGTCTCCTCCGTTGGATCCTGCTCAACATCCTTGTCTGAGGATGGAGGTACCACTGACCTGGTCTTTATACGAGCTTCGCCGGCAGCGCTCAACTGAAGATCTTCCGCCTTGATTTCACCTTCATCACAGAGCGCAAATGCTCGCTCCAGAATATTCTCCAACTCCCTGACGTTACCCGGGAAATCGTAATTCTTCAGGCTGGTCAGAGCATTCTCGCTGATCTCGGGAGTGGGCATGTCATAGTCGGCAGATATTCTAGCCAACAGATGATGAGCCAATTCAGGAATGTCATCAATTCGTTCTCTCAAACTCGGGACCTTGAGTTCTATGACATTAATTCGGTAGTAAAGATCCTGGCGGAAGTTATCCGCTTCGACCTCGTGGGCAAGATCTTTGTGAGTCGCACTCAGAATGCGGACATCCACAGGTATTTCCTGCTGAGATCCTATCGGTCGAATCGCTTTTTCCTGGATTCCGCGCAACAGTTTTACTTGCATCGGTAATGGCAGATCTGCCACTTCGTCGAGAAATAGGGTGCCGCCATTTGCCGCCTGGAACAAACCCTGTTTGTCGGCATCTGCACCGGTAAAGCTACCTTTTGTATGACCAAAAAACTCACTTTCCATGAGTTCACTGGGAATTGCACCGCAGTTGACGGGAATGAAGGGGGCGTCTTTGTGCGGTCCTTGTTCGTGAATCATTCGGGCAACCAATTCCTTGCCGCTGCCCGATTCGCCGCTGATGTAGATCGGAGCCTGGCTTCTGGCTAACTTGGCGATCTGTTTTCGAAGCAGATTCATAGCGTTGGTCTTACCCAGTAAACTGAGTGAGCTGTCGGTTTCCTGATCCGCGCTTTCAAGTGGCTTAAGATTCAGTGCGGTATCTACAAGTTTGCGCAACAGTTCCAGATTGACTGGCTTGGAAACGAAGTCAAAAGCACCTGCCTTCAGAGCCTCGACGGCAGACTCCATGCTACCGTGGGCAGTAATCATAGCTACCGGCAATTGTGAATAATTGCTCTGAATGTGCTGCACCAGCTCGATGCCGTTGCCGTCGGGCAACTTCATATCTGTAAGACAGAAGTCATACTCAGCTTCGGCAAGTAGTCGCTTGGCACTGCCGAGATCTTCAGCAGCAACCGTAGAAATGCCCATACGACCCAGTGTAATTTCGAGAAGTTCCCGAATGTCCGGCTCATCGTCCACGACGAGTGCTATTTTCTTTGTCATATGCTGTCACATCATTTTGTCATTAAACAAATGAGATTCTAAAACAACCACCTCCAGCCTCAGTCCGGTGATACCTCAACCGCGCATGATTTGCTTCGCATAGTTCTTTGCAGAGATAGAGTCCCAAGCCCGTCCCTGTAGCCTCTGTAGTATAGAACGGTTCAAACAAATTCTGTACCTGTTCTTCATCAACACCTTGTCCAAAATCTATTACTTCCAGATAGGTATTTTTTGTGTTGAGATCTGTTGCAACAAGGAGTTTAATCTTTGCCTCGCCGATGTTCTTTAAACTGTATCTGAGACCATTCTCACAAAGATTGCTCAATGCCTGGCTGAGGTGCGCTGGATCGATCTCTATACTATCCTCATCGGACACGACCTCTACTTCAATTTTCACCGCTTCAGTGCTAGCGGATGTAAACTCTTCGACAAAATGCTTGAGCCAGGAATTCAGAGCGATAGTTTGAGGCTCTGCCGCCTTGCGACGAGACATCTGCAAGACATTTTCGATCACACCATTCATTCTCAAACTTTGATTCTGGATTATCTCAAT
The DNA here is from genome assembly GCA_030123805.1 of Gammaproteobacteria bacterium. Taxonomy (GTDB): domain Bacteria; phylum Pseudomonadota; class Gammaproteobacteria; order Pseudomonadales; family Azotimanducaceae; genus JASJXV01. Next base: position 8,414 of record JASJXV010000108.1, on the reverse strand, counting down.
GAGTCGCAAGTCGCCCTTGTCCAGCTTAGTGGATTCACCGAGTAGTTGAGCTGCATGACTGATTGCACCCAGTGGATTTCTGACTTCATGGGCTATGATGGCGGATAATCGACCCAGCGCTGCCAATTTCAATTGTTGTGCCTGCTGCTGAATATCGGTGCTGTCCTCCAGGAATACCAGATAATCTGACTCAGTACTGTTTGTAACCTGGGAAAATTGGGTAAGAATTTCTGGCCCGGAAGAATAGCTCTTGAATGCAATCAGCTGTTTTCCCGGGTTCTTATTCCATAATTCCAGTTGTGTATTAATGTGAAGCGGCAGTTCAGTTATTTTTGATTCCGATTGGTTTTGTGGCGCCAGCAACGACTCCGCTGCCCTGTTGATCAGACGGATCTGGCCTTCCCTGGATACAACTACTACGCCAATCCGCATTCTGTTGATAACCGTCTGATTGAGCTTTTCCAGAGAAAATACTTCGCTTTCACGTTCCCGAAGTTGTCTGGACAGGTACTGGAACAAAATATTGGCAGTGAATAGCACAATACCCAGCAGTCCAACCTGGAAAAATCTTTGTGAGTCACTTGCATTCAGGAAGAACAGATAGGATTCACCGTATATGCAAAGAATAAATGCCATGGCTGGCAGCGCTGTTGAAATTCGCCCACTGATCAGACCTCCGGCAAATGCTACTGTAAAAATAAGGAAATTTCCCAGACCGCTGCCCACGCCTCCACTTGCGGACATTAGAAAAGTCAGGGCAATTACATCCAATGCCAGAATGGTGAATACAGGACCTGTCCGGCTAGACAATTCTGCACTTATGAATAGTGATGCAAGGCCGATGATGATATTTGCACCGAGATAGATCAGGATTGTGACCTGAAACATCTGCGGGTCGATTGTGCCCACCCAGCGTTGATCAGGATCTTGGAGAAACAAAAATAGCAGCAGAAAAGAAAGTAGAATTCGGTAATAGTTGTAGATTCTTACAACCGCCACACGCTGCAGACGTTGTTGCTCTTCAATATTGAGCGCAATCTCCAACTGACTATCCATGACTAATGTTTGTTATCCAAATAAGCCGAAACTGACTATGTTGAGCCAGGATTTTTCTGAGTTCCTGATAGCTTTGTCGAGTATAAAATTGCCGGATTCATCCAGCGATGGATGATCAGGATAATTTGCTACCAGGACCATTAATGCATCCTCAGCCATATGTTCCATATCCAGGTTCAAGTAGGCTTCCACCATCACCGCCAATCCATCTGCGACAGCGGGGGTTTGTTGGAAATTTTCAAACACGTATCTGCCACGATTTGCGGCAGCAACGTAGGCGCCTCTGTAGATATAGTACCGGGCCACATTAATCTCATAGGCAGCCAACAGGTTGCGTAGATAGATCATGCGTTTTTGAGCATCCGGGGCATATTTGCTTTCAGGAAATCGCGAAATCAATTGAGCGAAATCATTAAATGATTGCCTTGCTGCCCCAGGGTCACGTTTGCTCGGGTCGGTGGGTAGAAAACGGTCCAGAAAGTTACTATCTTCCTCGAATGAAGCCATGCCTTTCAGATAGTATGCATAGTCGACATTTGCATGTTGGGGGTGTAGCCGAATAAATCGATCAGCAGCGTTTCTGGCTGCTTCAGGTTGGACACTCTTGTAGTACGCATAGATAATTTCCAATTGTGCCTGTTCAGCATATCTGCCAAACGGAAATCGGGCTTCAAGTTGCTGTAACTTCGACACTGCTACCTGATAATTCGAAGCGCGAAGGCTACTGTTCGCAGATTCATAGAATTCCAGTTCTGTTTGTTCAATGGTTTGTTCTTCACCGTCGCTGGAGCAGCCAGTAATTAAGCTTATCAGGGAGAGGAAAATAACCCCCCGCATAATCAGCTGATATTTAGTCTGTAACATCTCTTCCTCTGTTAGGTAATCGGGTATTTGACACAATAATCGTGCGTCGGTGCAATTGAAATAAATATAACATATCCCGGAGACAGATGACTTATGAAAGCAAACCCGCATGGGTCTATACAAATTGTGTTTTCAAAGGCTGTCAGTGCTTTGAGTTCATTGACTGGTTAGAATGTCTGGGAAATTCTCAAGCAACCTCTTATTAGACAGTTTTTTAATGTACCAGGAGATTCAATTAACAGCACTTGTTCCGGAAAAGCTGGGATCTGATCGGTTGGACCAGATTGCAGCCATTCTGTTTCCGGATTACTCTCGCGCTCGATTACAGCTGTGGATCAAAGCGGGTGAGTTGACCGTTGACGGCAATCACCTGCGGCCAAAGGATAAATTGTATGGTGGCGAACTACTGGAAATTAATACCAGATTAGAGGTCATTGAGGAGAATCTCCCACAGGAAATTGAATTTGTCACTATTTATGAAGATGATCACATTATCGTCATCAACAAACCTGCTGGCCTTGTAACACATCCCGCCCCGGGTAACAGAGACAAGACATTGCTGAATGGACTTCTGTATCGATATGCGGAGCTGGGGATGGTACCACGGGCGGGAATTGTTCATCGTCTGGACAGAGATACCAGTGGTTTGATGGTGGTTGCCCGGAACATTGTCAGCCAAAATAAGCTTGTCGCTCAGTTGCAGGCGAGGAGTATGACACGCCTGTACGAAGCGGTTGTCTACGGCATTGTTAAGAATTCAGGCACTATTAATCTGCCTATTGGTCGTCACCCGGTGAACAGGAAGAAAATGTCCGTTCGTGAGAACGGCAGGGAAGCGATCACCCACTATCGGATACTGCAGGCCTTTGCCGCGCATACACACTTGGCAGTCAAGCTTGAAACTGGCAGAACCCACCAGATTCGCGTGCATCTGGGGTATAAAAGACATCCCCTGGTTGGGGATCCCGTGTATGGAGGAACATTCAGAAATCCAGCCACAGGTTCAGTTGAGCTGAAAAGCGTGCTGGCGAATTTTAAGAGACAGGCGCTGCATGCCAGAGAGCTGGAATTGGATCATCCATCTACCGGTGAAAGAGTGTCATGGAACGTTGATCTTCCCCCGGATATGTTGGAACTGCTCAGAATACTCATCGACAACCGGGAACAGGTGACATGAACTCGCCGCTAGCATTCATAATGCCGGACTGGTCTGCCCCGTCGAATGTGTGTTCGGTGGTGACTGTGCGGCGGGGTGGGAAGAGTCTGGGTCCCTTCGCTGGATTTAATCTCGCAACTCATGTCGGCGATGATGCACAGAATGTTGTTGCTAATCGCAAGTTACTTATCAATGAACTGCAGTTGCAGCAGGAACCGGTTTGGTTGGATCAGATGCATGGGAATCGTGTGGTAGAAGCCGGATCGCAATTGCTACCGAAGGCAGATGGCATTTTCACGACCCAGTCTAAGCATCCTGTTGCGATTTTAGTTGCAGACTGTGTGCCGATCTTGTTATGTGACAAAGAAGGGACCCGTATAGGCGCCGTGCATGCAGGTTGGAAAGGTCTGGCAGGCGGTGTTATAAATTCGCTGGTCAAAAAACTGGGCTATTCTCGGGAATTGATAGCCTGGCTGGGTCCTGCGATTGGCCCATGTCACTACGAGGTAGGTAGTGATGTTATTGATGCTTTTGGATTTGATTCTGGACTTGCTGTAAAGAAGGTGAAGAAATCCAAGTGGAAAATGGATATGTGGGAAATTGCGCGACACCAGTTAAAACAGGTGCATGTCAACGAAATATACGGTGGCGGCGTGTGCACCTACTGCCGGGGGGAAGACTTTTTTTCTTACAGACGAGATGGCGTTACGGGGCGGAATGCGGTGATTATCTGGCTCAACTAGTTCTTGTCCGGATGCGGCCCACCAGATTCAAAAATCGCAGGAGTTAGTTCCTTGGTAATTGCTTGATTTGTAACTCTAACAATTTTGATGTTTTGTGAATACTGGTTAAATATAGCAGTTTCCGGTGGGCCGCATCCGGACAGGAACTAACTACTAACACAGTTTTCGGTGATAGTATTGCGGGCTTTGGTGGTAAGTGCCTGTTTCTCCTCTTCTGAAATAACTCTTTCCTCGCCATCATCTCCCTGGACCCGAATTCGGGCGTAAACTTCCAGTTTTGCCAGATTTCGTTTACCAATCTCACAATTAGAGGCACGAATGCGTGCTATCTGCTCTTCGATGTCTGCCCTTTCATTCTGGATATCAATTTCCGGGTCCACCTCTTGCTGGCCCGATGGAGGAGTCGCCTCAGGGCTCGGAGTGCGAGGTCGCGGGCGTCTTATCGGCCCAAATCGTTGGGTTTTCGAAACATAGGTTGATTCGAATTCTTTAGAGTCTTGTTGCGCGAAATTGGTCACACCGCTCTCATCAACCCAGGTATAGTAGGCATCTTCTGCCGCATTGATTGTTTCAGACGGCAGATACAATATTAAGAAAAACGCTACAATTATCCCTATTATGCGACTCAAAAGAGAACTCCTAACGGTTCGTTGAGCAGGTCAACGCTTGTCCTTGGCGTATTTTACTACATTTTACGAGATCTCCATATTATGCAAGAAAATACTTCTAACTGATTGAAATATAAGGTTAATGTTACGTGTAGATTGGGCAGAAATCTGATCAGTCCGCGGTTTGCTGGATGTTTTTGCCATTCTGGCAAAAACATCTTTATCTCTCGGGATTTTGCTCCCGGGCTTTCGCAGCTTGCGATACAAGCTGCTGACGCCGTTCAAATTCGACTTCGTCAAATATTGAACTACCTGCCGACGGATATTTCTGCCATTCTGGCAAAAAGATCCTTGTCTCTCGGGATTTTGCTTCGCAAAACCCTGCCGACAGATATTTTTGCCTGCGGCAAAAGACATCCTTATTGCAAATAAAAGCGGAATGATTGAGAATGCCCGCCCGTCTAAAGGTCTCTGGACCCGTAGACAAGCCGATATCTGATTGTCCTGGGGGTCGTTGGTGAGGATCAGTTCCGGCATAATGGATAGAGCTGCATTTACGAAAGTATTCTTCGCCAGATCTCAAGGGATTTGGGGATGCTTCAGTATTAATGCGTGGATTTTCGAAAATAAGAGGATAGAAGATTGGAATTGTTATCTGGCGGTGAAATGCTGATTCGCGCACTGCAAGATGAAGGCGTGAAGCAGATTTTTGGTTACCCGGGTGGGGCGGTGCTACATATATACGATGCGCTCTACAAGCAGCAAAAGGTATCCCATGTTTTGGTTCGCCACGAGCAGGCGGCAACCCATATGGCGGATGGCTATGCGCGTGCAACAGGTAAGACCGGGGTGGTCCTTGTCACTTCCGGTCCGGGTGCAACTAATGCGATTACCGGTATTGCTACCGCGTACATGGATTCGATTCCACTGGTTGTTATTTCAGGGCAGGCACAGACGCATCTTATCGGTACAGACTCATTCCAGGAAACAGACATGGTGGGTGTATCCCGACCCATCGTAAAGCACAGTTTTCTGGTAAAGCGAGCTGAAGACATACCTCTTACTATCAAGAAGGCATTCTATATTGCATCCACTGGGCGACCCGGTCCGGTGGTCGTGGATATCCCCAAAGATGTTACGTCACCCACTGAGCAATTTGAATATGACTATCCTGAGAGTATTTCAATGCGATCCTACAACCCTTCAACAAGGGGGCATTCAGGGCAGATTAAAAAAGCTGCAAGAATGCTGTTGGCGGCGGAGCGACCTGTTATCTATGCAGGCGGCGGAGTAGTTCAGGGGGAGGCTTGTGAACTGCTCGTGGTATTGGCACGAAAACTAAACTATCCCGTTACAAATACACTGATGGGTCTCGGTGCTTACCCTGGGACCGACAGGCAATTCCTTGGCATGTTGGGTATGCACGGGACCTATGAAGCGAATATGGCGATGCATCACTGTGATCTAATTCTAGCAATCGGAGCCCGATTCGATGATCGCGTAACCAACAGTGTGTCTAAATTCTGCCCCTATGCGAAGATTATTCAAGTCGATATTGACCCTACATCTATCTCCAAGAACGTGCCGGTCGATGTGCCAATCGTGGGACCAGTGATCGCAGTACTCGATGAATTGAATCAATGCATTGATGATCGACTGGTGAGGAAGGAGTCAAATGAAGATCACGAGGAACTGATTGAAAACTGGTGGAGTCAGATTGAAGGTTGGCGCAAACAGGATTGTCTGGGTCTCAAGGAAATCAATGATGAAACAGGTGACAAGATCAAGCCTCAACATGTGGTGAATGCCCTGTATAAGGTGACCGGTGGCGACGCTTTCCTGGCATCCGATGTCGGTCAGCACCAGATGTTTGCGGCTCAATACTATAAATTTAACAAACCCAGAAGGTGGATTAATTCCGGGGGTGCAGGAACAATGGGATTTGGACTGCCTGCGGCAATGGGCGTTCAGATGGCCTACCCCGATGCCACGGTTGCCTGTATTACGGGTGATGGCAGTATTCAGATGAATATTCAGGAGCTCTCAACGTGTGCGCAGTATGATCTACCGATAAAAATTGTCTGCATCAACAATCAGGCACTGGGTATGGTGAAACAATGGCAAGATATGCAGTATGAAGGGCGTCATTCACATAGCTATATGTCATCCCTGCCCGATTTTGTGAAGCTGGCCGAAGCATATGGTCACGTTGGCATGCGCCTGGATAATCTGCATGATTTAAAAGCGGGAATGGAAGAAGCATTCAGTCTGAAAGACAGACTGGTGTTTATGGATATACACGTGGATGCGCAGGAGCATGTCTATCCTATGCTGGTTGCTCCGAACGGTTCAATGAAAGATATGTGGCTGAGTAAAGGGGTCCGCACCTGATGAGAAGAATAATTTCAATTCTATTAGAAAATGAAGCAGGTGCACTGTCCCGGGTTGTCGGATTGTTTGCCCAGCGTAATTACAATATAGAATCCTTGACCGTGGCCGCGACGGAAGACGAGACCCTGTCCCGGCTGACATTGACCACCTTTGCCACAGATCGTCAGATTGAACAGATTACCAAACAGTTGAACAAGCTGATTGAAATCGTCAAGCTGGTGGATCTGACTGAGGGTGAGCATGTTGAGCGTGAACTGATGTTGATCAAAGTAAAAGCTGTCGGAGCGCAAAGAGCCGAGGTAAAACGAACCGCGGATGTTTTCCGTGGTCAAATAATAGACGTAGCTCATGGTGCCTACACCATCCAACTCACTGGGACCAGCGATAAACTGGATGCCTTTATCAGATCCATGGCCGAGACGGTGGTACTTGAAGTTGTTCGATCAGGCGTTGCCGGATTATCCAGAGGTGAGAAGGTTCTGTCTCTATGAATATTTGGCCGGTGTGTCGTGAATGCTGATGAGGAATCATCATGGAAAATGAAGAACTAGAGAAGAAAGTGGATTCGGATCGTTCAGTAACAGACCTGACTGAGCGCATAAAGGATAAATCGGAAAAGCAGAAACGTCGGTTACGGGGAATTTATCTGTTACCCAATCTCATCACGACCGGTGCTTTGTTCGCTGGTTTTTACTCCATTATCTCATCCATGAACGGCTCGATTGAGAAGGCTGCCATCGCAATCTGTGTTGCAGGCGTACTTGACGCGATGGATGGCAGAATTGCTCGCCTCACCAATACTCAAAGTGAATTTGGTGTTCAATATGACAGCCTCTCCGATTTGGTAGCGTTTGGGGTTGCCCCTGCGGTACTGCTCTTTAGCTGGACACTATCAGAGTTGAATAATTTGGGATGGATGATCGCATTTATCTACATGGCATGTGCTGCGCTCAGATTAGCTCGATTCAATACTCACCCTGAGAGCGTGTCGTTTACGGGATTAGCGACTCCCGGTGCGGCAGGAACCATTGCTGCCATGGTCTGGCTCTGCTGTGATCTGGGATATGAACACGAGGTGCTTAGTATTCAATATTCCTTATTAATAGGAATTGTAATTACGGGTGTCGCACTACTTATGGTGAGCAATATCACTTACTACAGTCCCAAGGGAATCAACCTGAAAGGCCGAGTCCCTTTCATCTATATGCTCGCTATCATCATGCTGTTTGTTGTCATATTTATATACCCCCCTCTTATGCTGATGGGAATCGGCATCGTCTACGCCTTGTCAGGTCCAATACAGGCATTGAAGCGGAGACGGCAGGCAGCTTCTGAAACCCCTTCCTGATAAAAGAAATGAAGATTGCCAGTGGCTGGTAGCAAGCCACTGAAGCGACACCTTCCAGAGTAGAGTCCGCGAGCTATTTTTGGTTCAAAAGCAAGCGAAATAGAGCAAAATAGTGTCCGTTCCAGACTAAAATTAAGGATTGAAAATTAGTTCATTTTTATTGCAAAGAAGGCTTGCAAAGGCAAGGGCAAGACGTATAATACGCCTCCTCTGATCGGGGCCGATAACGGCAATAGCTGCCGGCGCCC